>NZ_JAAHHZ010000020.1:25238-38282 GCF_010672005.1 Moorena sp. SIO4A5
CGAGACCAATTGATTTGACTATGAATGTGGGCAAAGCACAGGGCAATGAAGGGCTCAAAGTACCATTCCAGGGTGTCTTTCCAGGGGGAATCATAGTCCGCTGCTGGGTTAATCATTAATTTCCTCTTGTTCGGCTGATTAATCTAATTAATCACCAAACCCTGTTTCCCTGCTCTGAAAATATCTCTGTCGTACGTAAATATGGGGGCGGTGGGACTTGAACCCACACGACCGTTTAAGGTCAACGGATTTTCATTCTCCCGTAGCTTTCGCTACTGCCATAGCTGGCTCTTGAGAATTGGACTCTCTCTTTACCCTCGGCTTTACGTTAGGGTAGCTCCCGTCGAGTCTCTGCACCTTCCGAGAGGTTTTCCCGGCTTGGCTCAGGATTGCCTTATCTTTGACCAGACTTAGGTTTCCCTGAGTTTGAGAGCATTCACATGACAGATTTCTCCATCAGTGCTCAATTTCCTTAAGTCCGTAGCGTCTACCATTCCGCCACGCCCCCTGGTTGATATCACATAGCGGTGGGTTTGCGTTTACCCATCAACCACTGTGATTTCACTGTTTTCTATTTAACCATGAACTGGGGCTACTATGCAAGTATAGTATTGAAATTTTTGAAATTTTTAGGATGGGGCAAAGTCTGCCTCTGGGGGAACACAGGGCAGCATGTTCGACCTAAGGTAGTATAGTAGGGTTGAGCGATTGACCTTGGCCTTTGGGCCACGCTAAGCGAAGCAAATGGTCACGCTACGCGAACGCATTTTTGTCTTCTGTGTCCTAAACCAAAATTCTATGATTACTGCGATACTATACCTGTCTCTGGCAGGAGCCTACTTATTGGTATTCCCTCTCGCCATCTATCTCTACCTACAGAAACGGTGGTACGTTGCTAGCTCCTTTGAGCGAGGCTTCATGTACTTCATGGTCTTCTTATTCTTTCCAGGTTTATTACTCTTCAGTCCAATCTTAAACCTCCGCCCCAAGCGGCGTCAGCCACAAGGGTAAGTCAGTCACTTAAGCGATCATTAGTAATTCATGCGACGAATTGACGCGATTGGAATTGCCCTTGGTATCTTTGCTACTGGCGGCATAGCCTACTTGATCTTTCAGCTTGCTGGGTACGATCACATCCAAGCCGGGATTTGGAGTCAAGTCCTCTTGGTTGGGGGGTTAGTTGGGTGGGTGCTAACCTACCTGTTTCGAGCCCTGACCCAAACCATGACCTATAACCAGCAGGTGAAAGACTATAAAGATGCTGTCCTGCAAAAGCGACTCGAAGAAATGACACCAGAAGAACTTGCCCAACTCCAAGCAGAGGTGGAACAGGAAAAGCGTTTGACCAAGGCACAGGACGATTCCTCCATATCCCCCCTTAAGCAGGAGGGGCAGGGGCAAAACTAGATGACGAATGACCAATGACAAACATTTCCGATTGCTTCGGATCCCTGAGATCTAACTCCCAGTGTGCTCTGATTCCTTTTATTACCGCTGGGGATCCCGATTTAGAAACCACAGCCAAAGCCTTGCGGGTACTCGACCAATCCGGTGCTGACATCATTGAATTGGGAGTACCCTATTCCGACCCCTTGGCCGATGGTCCAACTATCCATGCTGCTGCGACTAGAGCATTACAAAAAGGTGTGCAGTTGGATGATGTTCTGGCAATGGTAAAGGAAGTTAGCCCAGAGTTACAAGCGCCAATTGTCCTATTTACCTACTACAATCCCATTCTCAACCGAGGGATTAATTCCTTTTTAGAGCAGATTGCTGAAGTGGGGGCGAAAGGGTTAGTGGTGCCTGACTTACCCCTGGAAGAAGCTCAAATATTGCTGAAACCCGCAGCAGAGCTTGGGATTGAAGTGATATTGTTAGTGGCACCAACTTCACCAACAGAACGGATTGAAGCGATCGCTAAACAGTCTCAGGGCTTTATTTACCTAGTCAGTGTTACCGGTGTCACCGGGATGAGAACTCAGCTGCAATCACGGGTACAAGACTTACTCAATCAGATGCGTGGTCTAACCGATAAGCCAATCGGGGTTGGCTTTGGTATCTCCCAGCCAGAACAAGCTAAGCAGGTCAAAGATTGGGGTGCAGATGCAGTGATTGTGGGTAGTGCTATAGTAAAACGTTTGGCAGATGGGACGCCATCAGAAGGCTTGTCAGCCATTGGGGACTTTTGCCAAAGCCTGAAATTAGCAATTACGGAGTGAAGCCATGGATCCTAGGGCTTGGCATTTACTGTCACGGTCTAGGATACGGATCAGAAACTACTGAGCAGATTAATCGTTCGTATTTAGCTTCTGTTTCATATCCAGATAGGTTCTCGGATTGAAATTCTTTCTGGGATTTATAGCAATCCGTGTAGGAATTGAGAGAATTTTGATGCCATATTCCCTACTCCCTACTTCCTACTCCCTGTTCCCTGTTCCCTGTTCCCTGTTCCCTTTGCTATATCAATTTCGTTTCCAAACACTGTTACGAAATCCTCTTTCATACTGATAACTGTCCAACCACGAGCGTCGGCCTCCCGAAGAGCATTCTCCGCACCTGTATCGTAGACATATTCCCGGGGATCATCGTGGTGAACCAGCATCATCAAAGCTGGACCGTCTTGCTCGTCAGTGTACTGAAGCATTTCTAAATCACCATCGGAATTACCAACTGTGATAATTGGTTTTTTACCAATGTAGCGCTCAATCCCCACTACTTTACCTCCTTTAGTATTAATGGGTTGCACCAGTTCTGGCTTCCGAACCAAGACATGGGATCCATCGTCTTTGGTGATAAACTCGGTTTGGATGCTACTACCAATGATGTTTTCAGGGGGAATACCGTAGGCATCTTCGGCATAGGAGCGAATGAAATCAATCCCCCCCCCAGAGCAAATATAGACCTTGAAATCATTACTCCTGAGATAGTTGACCAGTTCAACCATGGGCTGGTAAGTCACCTTTATGTATGGAACTCCAAAGTCTGGATGCTTTGAGTTATCCAAAAATTCCCTAGCCTTCTGTTGATAGTCTTCTGTTGTCATTCCCTGGAGTTGAAGATCGTCTAGGATTACATCCTTTTGACTTAAAGAAGCAAGTTCTTTGAAATCTGGCAATGGATTACCTAGCTGTTCTAGGATAAATAACCGCTGAATAGTTGTGGGTTTTTCAGTCCACAGGGTTCCATCATTATCAAACGTGGCGATGCGATCGCTAGGACGAACGTAGTTATCACTGTTGGGATTGGTAACCTCTTGTACAAAGTTAACAATCGTTTGCTTAGCCGCACCCTGATTCCAAGACAGTAAGGGGTCATAGTCCGCAGCAGCAGGGGCACATCGGACAAAGCCTCCTAGGTAAAACACTGATAAGAGAATCGACAGGAAAACTAAAAACGTTCTTTTTTTCATGACCTAAGATTTATCGGGTGTAATTGCTGATCCGCTTCAAGGCAAACAAGGCTATTTTTACCGACTAAACCAATCTTGTCAATATAATCTTTTCCCATTAGTTAACCCTGTTCCAAGACACAAAAATGTTTCCTAGAACAGGGTTATAGCAGTCGAATTATAGATTAGGAGGTTAGCGGAACAGCCATGTCTACTCCCTCTCGTAAATCTTCAATCGTACCACGTGACTTTCTCCGTTGGTTTTTAATCGGAAACCAATAATGTTCTATCTCATTTCAATCAGGAGAGTAACCAAGCAAATAATCAATTCTATAGCAATTGTCTTTCCCATGAGGTACAAAGGGATACCCCTAAATCCCCCTTAAAAAGGGGGACTTTGAATAAATGCTATATAATTTTTTCAGATTTAGGAAAAATTATCAGGCTTAACTAACCTAAATCCAATGTGAGTCGTTCCTGTATCCGGTGATTGAGACTCCCGAGCAGCAGGACGATAGCGACTACAATAATTAGGAGCACACAGGTAAGACCCGCCTTTAATTACATGTTTAGCAACACCCGGTTCTCTCGGGTCGAAGCTTTCTTTTTGATTAGGTCCTGTAGGATTAAGGCTGTGGGCTTTGCCATTGTGACCGATGCTATACCAATCTGAAGTCCACTCCCAGACATTACCAGTTATGTCATACAAACCATAACCATTTGGTTCAAAAGAACCTACAGGTGCAGTGCCGGTGTGACCATCAGCTTTGGTGTTGAAAAAGGGGAAGAATCCTTGCCAGGTATTCGCCTTCTGGGCCGAGTATTGCTCACCCCAGCTGTAGGTGGCATCATCCATTCCACCGTGAGCAGCATATTCCCATTGGGCTTCTGTGGGTACTGACTTCCCTGCCCACTTAGCATAGGCTTGAACGTCTTCATAGGCAACATGGACGACGGGATAGTTCTTTTTACCCTTAATGTCGCTCTTTGGACCAAAGGGATGTCGCCAGTCAGCCCCAGGAGTCCACTTCCACCAGCTCAGGTAACCCACTGGTCTAACCCCATTGTCCGGCATCTGAAAGACTAGGAAGGTGCCCGTTGCTCCTCTGTTAAGTCCGGAAACTGTTCGGAGGAGAGGGGACGCTCTGCTACTGTAATATAACCAGTTTCCTTGACAAATTTGGCAAATTCGGCATTAGTGACTTCGTATTTATCGATGCAGAAGCTCTCAACGGTAACATCTTCGGCAGAGCGCTCGGAAGGATAGTAAACGTCGGAACCCATCTTGAAAGTACCGCCAGGGATTAAGGTCATACCTTCAGGGCAGCTATTTACCGTGGGAGATGCCTTGACTTGTGTGGCAGTGCCAAGGACTAGGCATACTGTCAGGAAACTGAGGAAAAGTTTGAATAGAAGTGATTTTAACCAAGGAGTGTTCATTGTTGAGTCAGAAAAGCTATTAGTACGTAGGCATTTAGCGGTCAGCGATCCGTTCAGCTATCAGGCGTTGCCCAAAGACCAATGGCACCTCAAGTAGCGTGCCCATAGCCCATAAGCTGAATATCACTAAGCCACTCCATAGCCTGTGTAAGGACGTTTATAACTGGGATGTAAACCGAGAATAATATCGTCTTTTGGTATACCCATTTCCACCAAATCTTGTGCCAAATCAGCTTCTGTCATATTTCGCTGAATCCAAATTCTACCATCTTTGATATCTAAATGGATGAAACAGTTATAAACTCGTTTGAGTCCATCCCAGCCGATATCTAGAAGTTGATAATGGTCATGTTCTGTGTCAAAAATAAGTTGACCTTCAATCTCTGAATCTGAATTAGTCGCTTCTAACCTGGCATGATTAGTTAATAATTGGCGAATTATTAATCGGTACTTTTCTAATTTTTCCATTGAATTATTACCTCCTCAACAGGATTGTATATGAGTAATTTTACTTGATCAACCTTAACGGCTTCTTGGGGCAATTTTTCTTGGAATAATGATTCAAATGTATCAACAGGAACTCCCAGATAAAGTATTCTATCTGATTCGCTCATTTGTAATGCTAGGCGATAGTTTAAAAATTGAAAAGCGTGCAGCATGAAAATCGGTAATTGCCGAAGTATTGAGGAAACTTTTTATTTCAACTGCTATTTTTCGTTCTGCTTTTTGAGCTGCTATAACTTTATCTGCTGCTAAATCTATTTCAAGCTTAACTCCCTCAATCTTAATTTTTAGGGGATCTGCTGTGATAATCCAATCGTCTTTTTGGAGTGCTTCTTTTACAGCATCATGGAATAGGTCTTTGGCAGCCATTACTTTTTCTACAACTTCTAGCACTATTATCCTTCAATAGTGAGCGGGATGCTTACCGCAACAAAGGGGAACCATTATAATGAGTAGTGGACTAACACAGCTAAAGTAGTAGAATATATTTTTGGTAAAAACCTTAATTGACAAGGGATTTAGGGATTTTACTAAAGCACCATTTTAGCTGTGTCAGTCCAGTGGGTTTCATTTTCGGGCGGGCAGGATGCCCACCCCAATCATTTCATCCCTTGATTTAGCAATGCTTGGTTATTCGGGAATTACTGTATCTTCCCGGAAAGCCAGATTTTGAATTCGCTCGTCCAATGCCGGGTCAGTATCAGGCTGATTAAAGGCATTAGCTGCGGTGGGGAAGAATTCATGGAGGTATTCGGCTAGGGCATCCTGCTCGGAACCAAAGGAGGCAAAATTGGCAAAACCCTGGAAAGGTTCAGGGATCGCACCATCTCGGATGCCGTTTTTGTTGAGGTCTTCGTCAGGATCTAAAACCCCATCGCCATTGCTATCCGGCTCACCCCAGAAATCGACCCGATTGAACAAAGCTGGATTGGCACTCAAGAAGGTGGATAAGGGAGCGCCATCAGCCACGTAGCTAATGGTAACACCACGAAACGTGCGGCTGGGATCCCCCACTAATTCACCATTCTGAGCCACTACATCGATAACTTGGTCTTGATCGTCCAGGACAACCAAAGACAGAACCCGATCATTGGCAGGACGAGTGCTATCAAAGCTAAATTTAAGCCGACCGACTTGGGGAAACTGGCCGGGAGTCACACCTGGAGCTGTTGCTGCTACCGCATCCTCGATGGTTTGCAACAATTGATCTGCCGTGACGGTAAACAGGGTAAGTCCATTGTTAAAACGGAGGGAGTTTGTAATGTCGAGTTGGGAAACTTCCCCTTCTTCCTTGCCCACCGCAGGATTGGCTGCTGGGGGCAACAGTTCAAAGTCATTGGGGTCGATGCCACCGTTAGCAGCGCTAATTACCCCGATGTTGGAACGGATGCCACCTCCATTTTTGAAGGAAAACACGGTTGTATCATCGACAGTCTTGGCATAGGTCAGGTTAGCATCAGCGGTTAGGTTACCCAGGTTGGTTTCTTCGGTACGGACAAAAGCGCGATCGCCCCGCAGGAAAACTTTGGTATTGCCAAAAATATTGCTATCCTGAGTACTGATCACTTCATCCAGGGTATTGGTAATTTCTACAACCTCTGGATCTGGGGTCCCTCCTACCGCTGCAACTCCTTGATCATCTGTGGCGTAGGCTCCACTAATGTTGGGGTCAATACTGCTGGCAATCAGGATACCGTTTGCATCAAAGTCCACCACCAGACGACCCACATACTTATAGGTGGCATCTGTGTTCACAACAGCGATCGCGTTTCCATCTCCATTGGTTTTGATAATAGGATAGGAACCGCCACTGGTATCTCCGAGCCGAAGATGATCGGTGGCATCAGACAGCAAGGTGTGAGACCCTCCCGCCACAATTATATCTACATCCCGCAAACGAGGGGCTAACTCATCCCGCTCAATGGTCAACTGTTGCATGTGAGCCAGGAGAATAATCTTGTTGATGCCTGTAGCGGTCAGTTCATCCACCGCAGTTTGGATTTTAGCAGCCAGGGCGTCATAGTCTGTGGGATTTTCCGGGAACACCGTCACTCCATCAGAGGAAGAGATGGTAGGCAGAAGGGGTGTGCTTGCTCCGACAATACCAATTGGCTCACCATTGACGGTAATCACTGCAGTCCCCGCAACCTGTCCTGCCGGAATGGTGCTGACTTCTTGACCGTTTGCACTGATCAGGCTTGATAGGTTAGGGTCTGTGCTGAAATCCAGGTTGGAACTGAGATAGGGAAACAGCGCCCCACGGTAATCTCCATCTGGTTGAATGATATCCCGCACTTCCTTGCTGCCGAGATCGAAATCATGATTCCCAAAGGTGGAAGCTTGGATACCGAGTTGATTGTGGATTTCGATATTGGCGTGACCAATACTAGCCTCTCCCACAGGGGTCTCGTTCAACCTAGGATCGCTGCCCGCAAACAGGAACGGACTGGGAATGTAGTTATCTCCAGAAGAGAGGACAAGGGTATTGGGGTAGTCGTCCTTCAGGGCATTCAGGACGGCGGAAAACCGAGGAGCATCTTCCAATGCGGCCAGTCCAGCCTCAAAATCTGAAGCATGGAGCAGTTGTAGAGTAAAAGGCTCTGTATCTGAGTCAACAACCTCTGGCTCCGGGTTACTGGTGCCTGTAGAGCCTATATCGGGGATGGGTCGATTCTGTTGTGCTATCACCAGGTAGGCAACGATGGCCAAAACTAGGGCGATCGCAACTGCTACCCCTATTTTCCAAATACGGTTCCAATTCATTAAATATACCTGATCTGTGCCTTGTTTACCATATCAAGTTATTACCCTTTTTTGTACGATAGGATGCCGAAGTAATAGCAAACTTCGACATCCTATCTCTAATGGCTAGCTGTTTAATTCAACTGGCGGCCCAAACCAACGAAAAAGTTAAATATCCCTGCTGTTTCGGACCTATTGCTTGAACCGATTGATTGGCGCTAATACGTGTGAAATACAAATCACCAATCTGGGTAGCCAAAAACTCACTCTGGAACGAACCACAAGAAAGCTGCATTATTTCCATTTGGCTATAAGTCAAAAACTCAGTCACCTGTTCCACATCCGTAAAACGACAGGAAATAATCTTGGAACGTCCTGCGGTAGATTCGTTCAAATCTTGACCAGAATTTGCTGCTTTAAAACTCATGAGTTGCTCAGATAAAATACATTATATTTCGTGGTAGTTGTCAGTAATGATGTAGTTCGCCCTTAGGATTTTAGGGAGTAGGGAGTAGGGAGTAGGGAGTAGGGAGTAATAAAATTAAATCTACCTCATAAGTATGATCAATTATATCAAGCTTTTGCTAATATATATAGCAATTCTCATAGTTATGAGGAAAAAATTTCTGGATTTTAGGGAACAGGGAACAGCTGATCTGGGAACAGGGAAGAGAGAATAGGGAATAGGGAATAGGGATGTCCTGCATCAACACAGGGAATCAACGTCAAAGAAGACTGTACCTCATAACTGCGAGAAACGCTATAATTTAAAATTATCTCATGAAAGCAAATGCTGATTTATCATACAGCCGTTTTCCTATTAATGAAGTACACACCGATTTTTTGTCTTTTCCCTGTTCCCTGTTCCCTATTCCCTATTCCCTATTCCCTATTCCCTATTCCCTTTGACCATTAATTATAGTTTCACCTCTCAACTAAAAATGCTATAGCTGACGGCTGACAGCTGACGGCTGAATGCTTACTAACACCCTACATTAAAATTCCTTAATTATGAAACCCCAAACTGAGCAAATTGTTACTACCCTTGAAGAACTAACCAAAGATGAATACTACAGCCTAGTTGGTGACGCTCCTTATATAATTATCCCTTGGGAAGTAGAAGATAAAGGTCCCTTTTCAGTGGAACGCTTTCTAGTGGATAACACCGGTCTTATGCCCTTTGCTCCTGAAGAGTTTCTCAGTCAGATTCGCGCAACCCAATCTCAAGCTGTGAGCGACCATTACCAAAATCTGATCGCACTGCTGCAAGCTAACTTGTCAGAGTTAACTATCTATGGCTATCGCCTTCCTACACTACCAGAAGAATTGGAAGAGGGATTTCCCCTTCAACAAAGTGTCTTTGGCTCCTTAGGAATTCCCATGCTAATTGGTTCATCAACAGCAGGAGAGTGGATTGGATTAGGTATCAAACAAAGTTGGCGGTGCAACTCATCACCACAATTTATGATTCCGGATCTAGAATCTCTCCAAGACAATACCGCTGCACTGGTTGAGCAAATCCAATCTATCACCAATCAAATTACTCATCAAGCCCAAGCAGAGGAAGAATTAACTTTGGGAGGTTTCGAGGTAGTGATCACCACTAGTCGCAACGAAGTCATGCAAAAATTATTGGATACTACGGGATTTTTAGAGATTAGCGAAATCAATGAATTTATTAGAGTTCGAGATGATTACGGCACGGAGATAGAAGAGTATCAGGAAACAATAGCACAGCTAGAACAAGAACTAGTAAAGTTAGAGGAAGAAGGAGACTTATCAACGGAACAATACCAAGAGGTTCAAGAAGAATTGTCAGAAGAAAGAGCAGGATTAGAGGAAATCCAAACAGAATGCAAGTTCGAGTTAGACTTGAGAAACTTGTTTGCCACTCAACTGCTTAATTCCAAAACTTACCATCTTAACTTCAATCTGTCTGGAGAATGGTGTACAGTTCACTATGCCTTAGGGGAAACTCACGATCACGATTGGGTAGTAGTAGCAACAATTAGTTATACTCTTTGAGGGAATCACAGGAGTGGGCGCGGGGAGATGGGGAGATGGGGAGATGGGGAGATGGGGAGATGGGGAGATGGGGAGATGGGGAGATGGGGAGATGGGGAGATGGGGAGTCAGATAAGCAACTGGAACTCCAAGAGCGCGCTCCATCGCTACTCCCTGCTCCCTGCTCCCTCTCTCACTATTGGTGATTTTTCATAACTATATTTTTCACAACTAGTTGAAAATTGTGATAAGATAGTTTTTGGATAAAATTCAGGATTAATCAAAAGTTTACTCTCGGATAGTAGGGATTTATGGTAATAACTAAAACTTAGTTATTGTTAAAATATTTGCTTTTAACCGATTCCCGATTCCCGATTCCCGATTCCCGATTCCCGATTCCCGATTCCCGATTCCCGATTCCCGATTCCCTATTCCCTATTCCCTAACGATATGCAAATTATATTTCGTGAGTTTAACCCATTTGATTTGTGGATTTGGATAGAATTTAGCACTGTTCCCTCCTATCGGGAAAAGGAATACGTGGAAGAACTGTTCAATTCCTGGTTTTTATTAGGTAAATTGGGAGGATTTGATGCAGAAAACCTGCCGGTGCAAGAAGTTGGCCTAGAAATCAGCTACATGGAATATGATGATAGAGTAGCGGAAAAGAGTTTAATGGCCTTGATGCATAATCAGGGCGAGTTTGAGTATGAAGGCACATGGGGGCGCTGCTGGTTTGATTTAGGAACTAGTGATGCGATCGCTCTTGATATTTTAATTAATTCTCTCCGGCAACTTGCCAAAGAATATGTGGAGATTGAAAAATTAATTATTGGTGGTGAAAACGACGATTGGCCAGTGTACGATCGGAGCAAATCAATGTTTTACGAATCTAATTCCAACTAATTCCTACTAATCACTTAGCAAATCGTCCCTGGATTTTTGGGTCAGGGTAATGGGTAATCGTCAAGTACCCATTACCCATTACCCATTACCCATTACCCATTAGCACTTAGACCAATTCAAGTAGGGTGGGCAAAGTAATCTAATCATTAATACTCATTTGAACCAAACTGTTTTTGCCCACCCTACAAGCTACAAGCTCAAGCAGATTAGAGATTAAACAGCCTCTAAATTCCTTTCTCCAGTCCTAATCCGGACAACTTGCTCAATGGGACTGATAAAAATTTTACCGTCGCCGATTTTACCGGTGTGAGCAGCAGTGAGAATTTTTTCTACTGCCATGTCAACTAAGCCATTTTCAACAACGACTTCTAGCTTTACCTTAGGAAGAAAGTCTACCCTGTACTTTGTACCGCGATACTGTTCAGTTTGACCTTTCTGTCGTCCAAATCCCCGAACTTCAGACACGGTCATGCCAACGATACCAGCATTGACTAAAGCGATTTTGACGTCTTCGAGCTTATAGGCTCGGATAATTGCCTCGATTTTTTGCATTTTCCCAGCCCCTTACTGGGGCTACCACTCCAATTGACTAAGACCAGCATGACACATATACCACTAAAAATAAATTTTTCTGTAAAAAATAATACTTTTGTCATAGGTCATTTGTTAACGCCCATGTTCGTGCCTGCCTTGCTCACGGAGGATAAGGGAGAATCCCCATTTTTTCGTTTCACTTTTCCCATTTAACTTTTCCCGTTTAATTTTTATATAAATTCCCATCACTAGTGAGGTACACAGGTTTTTTTACCACTCCCTACTCCATTCCCCCCTTATTAAGGGGGGTTAGGGGGGATCCCTACTCCCTAAAACCCATAAATTTGTACCTCACCCAATTGAGAAGTGCTATATCTTCAATGAAATCCGAGTGCTAAAGCTCCCTGGTAAAATATCAAGCTAGCTACCCAAGCCAAGCCTAAGGAAAACACTAAGGAAAACAGGGTAAATTTCCATGATTTTGCCTCATTAAATAGGGTAACAATAGTAGTTAAACAGGGAGTGTAGATTAAGCAAAAGATACAAAAACTATATCCTTGGATAAATGTTACTGTATCAGTTATCTGCTGACTAACAGCCAGGGAGTTAAGTCCATAAATTACGGCTAAAGAGCCAATCACAATTTCTTTAGCAATAAAACCAAAAATTAGGGCTAGGGTTAAATGGGGATTAATACCAATGGGATTCATGATCGGACTTAAAAATTGTCCAATTTGCCCGCCAATGGTATCCAATCCTGTCGCTCCTGGAGGTAAATTCGTGATGAACCAAACGGCAACACAGCCAAAGGTAATAAACCCAGATGCTCGTTGCAAAAATTCTTTGACTTCTCCCCACCCTCTCAGTAAGACTTGTTTGATAGTCGGAATTCGGTAAGGGGGTAATTCTATAATAAAGGGTTCCTCGTTTTTAAAGACTCCTTGGAAAAGAGCAGCAGTGACAATGGCGGCTACAAAACTAAGTAGGTACAGGGAAAATAATACTAAAGCCCCGTTGCCATGGGGAAAGACAGCGGCAATGATAAAGACAAATACCTGGAGTCTGGCAGCACACAAAGCAAAAGGAATGACTAGCATAGTTAGCAGTCGCAAGGCTTGCGATCGCATAACTCTAGTTCCCATTAATGCTGGAACATTACAGCCAAATCCCATCATTTGCATCACAAAACTGCGACCATCTAACCCCAACCGTTCCATAAAGATATCCATTAAATAGGCAGAACGGGATAGGTAGCCACTATCTTCTAGAATTGCCATTAAGATAAAGAACAGCACAATTAATGGTACAAAGGAAGCAACGGTAGCTAAACCGTTCCAAATCCCATTAATCAAAAAGTCTTGAACCACTGTGGGTAAGGGTTGGATGACAGGCTCAATCATCGCACCTTGAATCCAGCCAGTCATATCATCCATCAGGTCTTGAGAGGGGAGTCCCACAGTCCAAACTACCCAAAATACCAGGAACATTCCTAAGAAAAACAAAGGTAATCCCAATATCGGATGCAG
>NZ_JAAHHZ010000200.1:0-9298 GCF_010672005.1 Moorena sp. SIO4A5
TAATTTTTCATTTCAATGTCAGGCTTCCTGTAGCCACACTAAAGCAAGAGCTGGGGTGTTTGTGACCCCCCATGGTGTGGTGGAAACTCCCAGGTTTATGCCAGTAGGCACCCTAGCAACGGTAAAAACTCTAACACCAGCCCAGTTAGAGGTAGCTGGGGCCCAAATGGTTTTGGCTAATACCTATCATCTCCATCTGCAACCAGGAGAAGCCATCATTAAACAAGCGGGTGGGCTGCATCGATTTATGGGTTGGCACGGACCAATCTTGACTGATTCTGGTGGCTTTCAGGTGTTTAGCTTGAGTCAGCTCCGTACTATTACCGAAGAGGGTGTGACCTTTCGATCTCCTCGGGATGGGCGGATGATTGATATAACCCCAGAACGGTGTATGGAAATTCAGCATGCCTTGGGAGCAGATGTGATCATGGCATTTGATGAGTGTCCCCCCTATCCAGCTGAGCGAACTGAGGTGGAATTAGCAACTCAACGAACCTATCGCTGGCTCAAACGCTGTATTGTTGCCCACAATCGCCCCAATGAACAAGCTTTGTTTGGTATAGTTCAGGGTGGGGTGTATCTAGATTTGCGTGTCTTGGCTGCCGAATCCTTGGTCGAGTTGGATTTACCAGGTTATGCCATTGGTGGTGTCAGTGTGGGGGAACCAGCTGAATTGATTCACCAAATTGTCGAGACAACCGCTCCATTACTGCCATGGCATAAGCCTCGTTATCTGATGGGGGTCGGTACCTACAGGGAAATGGTTTTAGCGATCGCATCTGGCATAGACTTGTTTGACTGCGTTATTCCCACTCGCCTGGGACGTCATGGTACTGCCTTAGTGCAGGGGGAACGCTGGAACTTGAAAAATGCCCGGTTTCGGGAAGATTTTTCCCCCTTAGATGCCAGTTGTCCTTGCTATTGCTGTCAGAATTTCAGTCGTGCTTATCTGAACCATTTAGTGCGATCGCGTGAATCTCTAGGCTATATGTTACTCTCTCACCACAATGTGACTGAGCTAATTCGGTTTACTCAAGCGATCAGGGCAGCCATCTTAAGTGATCAATTCACTACACAATTTGCTCATTGGCTGTTCACTTCATGTTAAGATACATGTCAATTATTAAATCTGTGTTGGAAAGGAAGATTTAAGATATGGAAGCTGCACTCCTGTTAGGAACATTACCCGAAGCTTACTCTATTTTTGGTCCAGTGGTGGACGTTCTACCAGTCATCCCTGTGTTCTTCTTGCTGCTAGCCTTTGTCTGGCAAGCCGCCGTGGGTTTCCGGTAAACTTCTGCCCCGCTAGAAAACCTGTTTGGCTCTAGGGGTTGGTTTTATGGATAAATATTGACAAATTTAGACATATCTCCCAAAAATCTCGCTAGTTGTGTCAGAAGGGAGTAGTACAAACCCAACGGATGAATCCGGGGGTGAGTAACCTCAATACCTGACCAACGTTTGTCTCTGATAAAGACTACGTAATCAATAAGCCCTACGATTCATCCTACCTATGAACCACTTAGGTCATGGTGGGATGATCAGTTGGCAGGGTTGATGATGGTGTAGATTAGTAGTGCGCCTGTAGGAAATATCAACCAGGGATTGAACCGAATAGTGTGGATAAAGCAATCAAAAACAGGAACGTTCGTAGTAGGGTATCCTGTGAGTAGTAAAGCTTGCCGATATCTGGGATAAATACTATCCACTGATGGTTGATATAAAATACAGGAAGCTGTTTGTATAGGCTAAGTGCAAATTTTTGCCGTCAAAACTGTCAATGTGGAATTACCCAAGATATTAGTCAGGTGGGCATCAACAATTGGGATAAGGGTGGTTGACCACGGCGAACTTGAAGACAAATTTAATATGCTCCGATTGATAGCTTGACAGAATAATCACGACTTGCTTCCTAAGGAAAAAAAAGCAAAATGGTAGTGTAAGCAACTTCGCTTCCATTGCTTCTGCTCAATCGATTAAATCGATCGGGAAAATAATCAGAGCAACCTTTCGGACTTAGATCAGGGCTAAGAATCAAGGAATGAGTCACTACTCTACAGGGTGATTAAACTGTTAATCGTATGATTAATAGAATCATCAAGGGTGAACATCAAGGGTGATTATTTCTAGTGATAATGATTATATATGAGTGCTCAGCTGGTAAAAGTGGCCACAGAAGAGTCACCAAACAACTCAAAACTTAGCCCCCAGGCGGAAAATCCCTCCCCCCCGCCCCCAAAACCGACGAAAGCTTGGTCGCGGCTGAAACGCTTGGGGGAATATGTTGGGATAAATCCAGCATTGATAGGGAGTTTGGCCGTAACTGGTTTAATGCTAGGGTCTAAGCACCTAGGAATGTTGCAGTTTTTTGAGTTAAAGGCTTTCGACCGGATGATAGAGCTGCGACCAGCTTTACCACCGGATGACCGCCTCTTAGTAGTAGAGGTGACTGAGCCAGATTTAAAAGGCACAACAGCTCCAGGAGGGTCTTCAATCAAAGATGCTGTAATGTATGAGGTATTACAGAAGCTGGAGCAACATCAACCCGCTGTCATTGGTGTCGATATCTTTCGAGACAGTCCAGTAGAACCGGGTCATGGCGAATTTTCTGAACTACTGCAAAGTAGCGATCGCATAATTCCAATTTGCTATCGGGGTCAATCAGAAGCATCCAGTGTTGCAGCCCCCCCAAAAATTTCTCAGCATCGTGTAGGCTTTGTTAATCTACTTGAAGATCCCGATGGAATCGTCCGGCGGGCTCCATTATTTTTTGACAATACCAGTGATAATACCAGCATCGTGGGTTGCACCACCAGATTATCATTCGGCTTTCAGTTAGCCCGAAGCTATTTGGAACAGCGGGGAATCAAGCCCGAAAACATCTCCCGAAAACAGATCAAGCTAGGAAAAACAGTCTATAAAAAGATATCTCCTACTGCTGGAGGTTACCAAAAGGGGGATACGGGAGGCTACCAAATTTTATTGAATTACCGCTCTGCTGATCACCTTGCCGATACCGTTACCTTAACTAAGGTTCTGAATGAGGAGATTGAACCAGACTTGGTCAAAGACCGGATTGTCCTAATCGGTATGAATGCTCCTAGTATCAAAGATGATGACTTCTTAACACCCTACAGTTTTGCTCAAAAAGAAAGCAAGCATATGCAAGGAGTCATGATACATGGTCAAATCGTGAGTCAACTGCTCAGTGGCGCACTTGGAGAGGGAAGAGCACAGTTTTGGTTTTGGTCTGAGTGGACAGAAGGCTTGTGGATTTGGGGTTGGACACTAATAGGGGGCGTGTTAGTTGGGGTAAGCCGCAACACTCGACAGTTAGTACTGTCTGAGAGTATTGCTTTAGGTATTTTGGTAGGAACATCCTACCTGCTATTTCTCAACTCAGGATGGATACCTGTCGTGGCACCTGCGTTGGCATTAATCCTTTCGGGTACTGGTGTAATGACTTACACCGGTTACAAAGCTAAACAGGAGAGCATAAAAGCAGAGCAAGAGCGCCGCAAAATTGAAGCAAAAGCTCAAGAACAGGAACAGAACTTAGCCCTGTTACAGGCGTTGTTGAAGGAAAAAAACGAAACCACCTCCAGCGCTAACACCAAAACTATACCGATACCACAAACCGATTTATCTCAAGAAGATGCCACAGCAATTTGGAACCCAACAGCAGGTGCAGACTCTGATGGCACATCGGTAGAGTACCGACCCCAAAATAACCTCCTAGCTGGACGCTACCAAACCAAGCGTGTTCTCGGTTCGGGTGGGTTTGGTCTAGTCCATCTAGCAGAAGATACTCAGCGACCTGGTTCACCCCAGTGTGTGGTCAAGCAATTGAAACCGGCTCGTAGCGATCCGCAATTCTTGAAAATTGCCAGACGCCTATTCAGCACTGAAGCAGACATATTAGAAATTTTGGGTAATCATTTAAAGATTCCTCGACTACTAGCTTATTTTGAAGAAGATCAAGTATTTTACTTAGTGGAAGAATATATTCCCGGTCAGTCCCTTAGTGACGAATTACCAGTAGATAAACGGCTTGGAGTGAAGGAAGTCGCAGATATACTGAAAGATATTTTAGAAATTCTCGTCTTTATCCACAAATACGGCGTCATCCACCGGGATATCAAACCTGGCAATATTATCCGTCGTCAAACTGATGGTCAACTGGTACTAATTGACTTCGGAGCAGTTAAACAGATTAAAAGCCCAGAGCAAAGTGAGGAAAAAAATGATACGGTTGCCATTGGCTCTCGTGGTTATGCCCCACCAGAGCAATTAGCGGGACACCCCAGTTTCAATAGTGATATTTATGCTTTAGGTATGATTGGGATTCAAGGATTAACTGGAATTCGTCCCTATCATTTGCCCATTTCCCCAGAAACTGGTGAAGTGATCTGGCGCAACCTGGCAGATGTACCTGAAGAATTTGCCCAAATTATAGAAAAGATGGTAAGCTATCATTTCGCTGACAGATACCAGTCAGCTGAGGTAATCCTGCAAGATTTCTCCAAAGTGATTGGTGGGTGAAGTATCCCAACAAGATCCGCTGAAGTTGGGGCTTCCAACTGGCGTCACAAGGACGGTCTTATTCGTCTTTCGGCAAAGCCGACGCTTCGCGAACAGGATTTCCCGTTTCATCCGCCGATGCCACGTTGGGTACTTCCGCGTACACAGAAAGTCCAGAACTGAATCTGGTGATGGTCTTACTCAGCGTCCACAGGCAGCTGCCCGTCTGACCCAGGCAGTAATTCTTTTTTTGCCGCTTGGTTTTCGCGGTTTATAACTGGTGTTCCAGTCGATTATGTCTCATGACATCTTGCGCTTGCCTTTTCGGTTCGCTTAGCGTCGGCGAAACCCGAAACGCTGTGGCGAACGGTGGTCGAGTTCGTTCACGCGCTTTGACTACATCTCTTATCCACCTAGCTCAACTATTATCAGCCCATGCCTGACCATGTAAACCTAAGCGAGTTATTTTCATAATAGCATATAATCAATCGTTCGGCTATCCATCCCCACCTTCAAAGTTGGATGGGGAATTTCGCCGATTTTTGTTAAAGCCATGGAGGAAAAAGCCAAGAGGGAAGACTATGGAAAAAATACCTTTAACTATGACTACACCTATTACTGATAATATCCAGCAGATTCGTCAACAGTTAAAGCCTAATGTCCGTTTAATTGCAGTTAGCAAAACCGTATCTGTAGACAAAATGCGGGAAGCCTATGGTGCTGGAATTCGGGATTTTGGAGAAAATCGCTTGCAAGAGGCTTGTGCTAAGCAGGAACAGTTACAAGATTTAGAGGGTATTTCCTGGCATTTTATCGGTCACTTACAAAAGAATAAAGCCAAACTTGCTGTTCAAACAATGGACTGGATCCATTCCGTTGATGATTTAAAGTTAGCCCAGAGTTTAAATCGGCGGGCGAATGAGTTAAATAAACGACCTAAGGTTTGTTTACAAATTAAGATTTTGCCCGATCCTAATAAATATGGTTGGTCTGTTGAGCAGTTATTAGAAACGTTACCAGAATTAGAAGCTTGCGATTCCTTAGATATTCAAGGGTTAATGACGATTCTTCCCTTGGGGTTATCGGAATATGAAATTTTTGATGCATTTGTAGAAGTTGCTAAATTCAAGGAACAGCTTAATCAAACAACTCAGTTAAACTTAAAAGAAGTATCAATGGGAATGTCGGGAGATTATTTGCAGGCTATTAAAGCAGGAGCAACGATGATTCGCCTAGGAAGCAAAATTTTCGGAAAACGTCAATAGTTCTTGAGCATTTTTTACGGTATTTTACGGTGCGACGCCGCTCGGGTTTTCCGACAAGCGTGAACGCGCAGCAAGAAACCGGTCAAATTGGCCAAATACTGCCAATTTGGCTAGCTTTACCATACCTAAGACCAGACAATAAAGGAGGTCGGAGTTGGATAGGAATAGGTGATCGAATAAATGTTTAACTTGAATTTCGTGGGGTTGGAAACAAATACTACAAATACTAGTGTAATTCTCATAGGTGGCAGTGGCAACGATACTCTCAACGGTGGCTCACAGGATGATACCCTCAAAGGTAGAGCTGGGGATGATATTCTCAATGGTCGAGGGGGTAATGACCGTCTTGAAGGGGAGGAGGATTCAGATGTTCTCAACGGTGGAGAGGGCAATGATACCCTGATTGGTGGCTCAGGGAATGATGTCCTTACTGGTGGACCTGGTCCTAGCTTTGGCTTGAGTTTGTTTGAGGTTAAACAGACATCTGATCATGATTTCCTCGACGGTGGCACAGGAAATGACACGCTCAACGGAGCAGATGGTAATGATACCCTAAAAGGCGGAGCTGGTGATGATTCCCTTTTAGGTGATGTTCGTAGGCGTTTGACTGGAATTCCCATAAACTATAATCCAGGTAGTGACATCCTTGATGGTGGAGACGGCAATGACATCCTCGAAGGTGGTGGTAGCAGTGATACTCTCATTGGTGGAACTGGCCATGATACCCTGATTGGTGATGGTGATGAGCAAAATGTCTTTGGTGGCGGGAATGATTATCTAATTGGTGGCAATGGTGATGATTCTCTAGTAGGTGGGGAAGGAAGGGATACCCTTACTGGTGGTCACGGAGCTGATATCTTTAAATTCACATTTACAAATCGTCCATTACCGATCTTCCCGCCTTCAATGCCTCCATCACAACCGCTACAACCTTCAACGGGAATCAACATAACTGATAGTTTTCTATTATCGAGTAACTCTGACTCGGAAGTGCCACGACCTGAAAGCGGAATTGACAGGATTACAGATTTCAATGTCCAAGAGGGAGATAGGATTGAAATTGATAGTTTTGGAGAACTTGATATTGATAAAATCTCCTACAATAAAACTACAGGTGCTCTGTCTTTTGAAGAGCAACAATTTGCTCAACTACAAGCAGGTCTTAATTTCAGTCCAGAGCAGCATATTGATTTACAAGTCTTCCCTCCTCGTTCCTTTGTTCCCCCTCCTCCTAGTGCGTTTTAGGCCAATTTAGTAATTGGTAATTAAGATTTTAGTAATTAGATTAGAATTACCAATTACTAAAATCTTAATTAAATTTTGCCGAGGTCACCCCTTGAGAAGATTTGGTATTCAACCTGACTTGATATTATTCCCTATTCCCTATTAATAATAATTTTATTCGGACAAGGAACACCTTTCTCAAAGTTAGTAATATTAGATAGTGTAGTTTCAGCAATGTTATCGAGGGCATTTTCAGTGAAGAAAGCTTGATGAGCAGTAATAATTACATTAGGAAACGTGAGTAAACGTTCAAAAATATCATCTTGAATGACTTCATTAGACAAATCCTCAAAAAACAAGGCAGATTCTTGCTCATAGACATCCAGAGCGAGATAGCCAATTTTCTTAGACTTGAGCGCACCAATAATGGCTTTGGTATCAATCAATCCCCCTCGGCTAGTATTAATTAGCATCACACCTGGTTTCATCTGCTCTAGAGCTTCGGAATTAATCAGATGATAGTTTTCAGGAGTTAAGGGACAGTGTAGCGTGATAATATCAGAGATAGCAAAGAGTTCAGCTAGCTCTACATACTTGACCCCCAAAGCTTGACACTCCGGGTTTGGATAAGGATCATATGCCACTAATTGACACCCCATACCAGTGAGAATTTGGGCTACGATAACACCAATTTTACCAGTTCCCACGATGCCTACAGTTCGACCATGCATATCGAATCCCAAGAGTCCATCTAGGGAAAAATTTCCTTCTCGTACTCGAGAATAAGCACGATGTATCTTGCGATTCAGGGCTAGCATTAAGCCAATCGTATGTTCAGCGATCGCATAGGGGGAGTAAGCGGGAACACGCACTACTGTCATGTCCAATTCTGTCGCTTTTGTGACATCCACATTATTAAAACCAGCACAGCGTAGAGCAATCAGACGAGTTCCCTGTTGCGCCAGCTTTTCCAACACTTGTCCGTTGAGGGAATCATTGACAAAAACGCATACTGCTGGACATCCTGATGCCAAAATAGTCGTTTGAGTATCGAGGTGCGGTTCAAAAAAAGTTAATTCATGACCGTATTGGGAATTAACAGCTTCCAGAAACTGTCGGTCGTAGACTTTGGTACTAAAGACAGCGACTTTCATAGAGGTAATGCCAAAACCAGCTTAATTAAATTGTAGATAAAAATTTAAAGAGTAGGTTTAAAGAAAAGGTTAATTTTATGGCAAGCATTTAACAGTCAGCTATCAGCGGTCATCTAAATGCTTACCTGCTCTTTTCTTTCTTTGGAGTTTAACACAGAGCAGTGGTAGAGATTGACACCAATTACCACAGTCTTAAATTAAGTTAAAGGATTAACAAATAATGAGTAGAGTGAGCTATAAACAATAGCTTGGATGCCTAGCAAAAATCCTTGAGTCACATCTGGTTGCTTTGCAATCCGTTCATGATAGTTTTGATGCTCCCAGCTGTCAACAATAAAGGAAGAATTAATCTTCCCGATTGGATGACATTGTCTTGATGCAGAGCGGGAGTGGGGGTTTTACTCAAGACCGTAATGGTGCGTTTTCCGTAGGCGAATTAAATTCGCCACGGGTCGCACCTCTGCATCGCTGGATGAGGATTCTTAATTATCCACAAACGTAAATTTGTAAACCTCTTAAAGGAGATTTGTCCATGGCAACTGTCAAAGTGGGTATCAATGGATTTGGTCGTATCGGACGACTCGTATTCCGTGCTGCCCTCAACTACCCAGAAATCGAAGTGCTGGGCATTAATGACCTAGTTCCACCACAGACTATCGCCTATTTACTCAAATACGACTCAACCCATGGTCGTTTCAAGGGTACCGTAGAAGCTGAAGCTGATGGAATTGTGGTCAATGGCAAGAAAATCCCCTGTGTCTCAATTAAAAACCCAGAGGAGCTGCCTTGGACGAAACTCGGTGTGGAATATGTAGTAGAATCTACTGGTCTATTTACCACCTATGATGGGGCATCTAAGCATTTAGAAGCGGGAGCGAAGCGGGTGGTAATCTCTGCTCCTACTAAAAACCCTGATTTGGTTCCCACCCTGTTGATGGGTGTCAATCACGATACCTATGACCCGGGTATTGATACTATCGTTTCCAATGCCAGTTGCACAACTAACTGTCTTGCTCCCATTGCTAAAGTGATTAATGACAATTTTGGGCTAGCGGAAGGGTTAATGACTACGGTCCATGCCATGACTGCTACCCAGCCAACGGTAGATGGTCCAAGTAAGAAAGACTTTCGGGG
>NZ_JAAHHZ010000201.1:0-9249 GCF_010672005.1 Moorena sp. SIO4A5
CCTGTCAACTCGCACCCATATCTGTAAATGTGGGTGCCAATTAGACAGAGACCACAATGCCGCGATCAATATCCTCAAACGAGCCTTGGGTACGGCAGGGCATGTCGGAACCTGGATCTTGGATCCGAACGCTTGCGGAGATTTGGCCTCTACTCTTCTTGGTTCCGACCAGGTTGAGCAAGCCGAGTCTATGAAGCAAGAATCCCCGCGTCTTTAGACCGGGGAGTGTCAACTTCTTCTAAAATATCGAGGATAGATTCCGGGACAAATTCTTGATTCCTAATTTCCCCTAGCCCTTGGATAATGTCGGACACAATCAAATAGTCCTGCATATCCCGACGAATCAAATCCCGGATGTATTCGCTAGGGGTTGCATAGACATCATTATCGCTTGCCCGCATATCAACATAGCGGCGTAGTTTATCGGTTAGCTGGATATTCAGGCTGCTGCTCATTGCGATTCTTTGTATGGGAAGAAACCTTTCACCACTCTAGCACCAATGGCATTAAACAACAATATTTGCCATATTAACCCAAGACAAACAACATTAGATGTCGGGAACAGGGAATAGGGAACAGGGAACAGTGGACAATAATTGACGCAAATATTACGCAAATATTTTTAGAAAATTTTGCAAGAGGTCTGCTGATAACTGATAACTGATAGCTGATAGCACCTCAAGTAGCGTGCGCGTAGCGCTTAAGCTAAATGCTTACCACTAGATTTTTTTAGCAATCTGAAGAACAGACAGATAGGAAGTTTCGAGACTATTGTCCACTTCTAGCTCTAGTATTTCCTTAATCCCTTGAAACAAAGATTCTCGCTGCTGGTGGTCTAAAGCTATATAAGGTGACAAAGTACTCAAAAGCGCTAGATAATTATCAATACTATAGGTAACGTCACACACTAACTGTTCCGATACTAAGTCTTGGAATTTCCCGGAATTAATAACAGTTTCTGCAATTTTGCTGAGGTTCTGTTGATGAGTTTCTATCTCTTCACAGGGTTTCAGAGAGGGAGCGTGAGTTTGATAGAGCTGATTCAACAGTTGGCAAACCTCATAGTTAGGTTGAGGGGGAGTATTCCATAGCAAAATCAGAAACCCATTCTCTTTTAGAGCATCAGCTGCTTTTTGATACCGGATCTCTTTGGAAACCCAATGAAAAGAAGTCGCTGCTAACACAGCATGGAATTTACCAGTTTCTAGCTCCCACTCTTCAAAGGTACTATTAATAAGTTCTACATCTGGATATTGGCTACAGTTATGTCGCGCTAGCTGGCACGATTCCTGGCTGGGTTCAATAGCAACTATAGAGAAGCCCAAGTCAGCAAATGCTGTCGTAGCAATCCCCGGACCGCATCCCACTTCAAGAAGAATCCCATCGGAAGGAAGTTGGGCTAACTCCACGGCACGGTTAATCAGTTGCTGAGGATAGCGTGGTCTGGCCTGGTCGTAGGCTTCTGCCACAGAAGAATACCAAATTTTTTTCTCTTCCAAGTCTTTAGAGTAGATAGCTTGGAGTAGTTGTTTAATGTCTTTCATCTAGCATTTTTAGTTTAGATGTAAACATAATATTGATGGAATAAGGGAATAGGGAATAGGGAATAGGGAATAGGGAACAGGGAACAGTGTCAATATATCCCATGATTTTTGGGTTTTATGATAAATCAGGATTGATTTTCATGATATATTTAAAAATCCTAGATTATGAGTGATTTGGTAGTGGGAGCATTTTGCTCCCTACTCAATAGGATAAATCATGCTAAAGGAGTCGGCAAAACTAGTAACGACGCACCATGATTTTGTTCTGCAGTACCTTTTATGCTAAATTTCGAGTGAAAAAACTCATAAAGCTGACTGTACAACGAAAATTATGATATTTAACTAACAAAATTTTCTGAATACAGCCTCTTTCCACTATTCCCTGTTCCCTGTTCCCTGTTCCCTATTACAGAGTGTTTATTTAGCATAACAAGTACGGTAGAGCCCATGATTTAACGTTACCCTAGTCCAACTAACTTTTCGCTCAATTCCCACAAGCGCTTAGCTTTAGAATCATCCATTGCTTCATTAGAAACTTCTTGAACAAAGGACTTACGACCTTCTTTTTGTCGATTACCCCAGCTCCAGTAAACACCGGATTTATTATAGTCAGGATCAGCAACTACTGTTGCTAGTCTATCCCCTGCTAATTCCTGGGACACATAGCCTCCAGTAATGTTTTTCTGGAACAATGGGAATAGTTTCTGGAACAGAGAATAGTGATTGCGGAATAGAGCGGTTTCAGCAACACATCCTGGATAAAGGGAGTTGAAAACTATTCCGGTAGAGTCATGATAGCGGTGGTGAAGCTCTCGCATGGTCAGCATGTTACAGAGTTTGCTGTCCTTGTAAGCTTTGCCAGATTTAAAGGCTTTGCCATTAATCATTGAGATCGGGGGTTTGAATCCTTCTTCAAAACCCTTGAGGTCTCCCAGGTCTGGAGGTGCTGGAATCGGAATCTTTCCTCCCAATTCCTTGGGATTAGCAGTGACAGTTCCCACAATCACTAGCCTTGGTTGGGAAGAGGATGAATTCTTCAAATCCTCTAGCATCAGATTACACAGGAGGAAATGACCGAGGTGATTGGTAGCAACGCTCAATTCATATCCCTCGGGATTTCGCAACGGTTCCTTTAATAACGGCAGATAGATCGCAGCATTGCACACCAAGGCATCGAGGGATCTGCCGGTTGCTCTGAAGGCATTCACAAACTGCCGGACACTGGCAAAGCTAGCTAAGTCAATATATAGCGCTGTATAGCTGTCTTTTGGTATTCCCACCTCTTGGGCAGCTTTTTCAGCTTTATCTAGATTCCGACAAGCCATCACTACATGCCATCCCCAGGTTTGGGCAAGAGCTCTGGCAGCTTGCAAACCAACTCCCGACGAGGCTCCTGTAATAATGACCGTTGATTTATGATCGTTTTCCATTTTGTTTAAAACTGGCCTATTGATCGTAACTTTATTAGGCTCTCACACTAAGTTGCGATCAAAGATACTATCTTAGGTTACAGGTTACAGGTTGAAGGTTGAAGGTTGAAGGTTTAAGGTTGAAGGTTACAGGTTGAAGGTTTAAGGTTACAGGTTACAGGTTACAGGTTACAGGTTACAGGTTACAAGGTTGAAGGTTTAAGGTTACAGGTTGAAGGTTACAGGTTGAGGGTTACAGGTTGAAGGTTGAAGGTTACAGGTTGAAGGTTGAGGGTTACAGGTTGAGGGTTACAGGTTAAAGGTTACAGCCGGTTAACTTTAAACTGGTTAACCTACCATAGACCGAACGCCAAAGGCGAACAACCGATTAACATTCAACCTACCCTAGACCGAACGCCAAAGGCGAACAACCTTCAACCTTCAACCAATTAACCTTCAACCAATTAACCTTCAACCGATTAACCTTCAACCGATTAACCTTCAACCTGCAACCTTAAACCTTCAACCCCCTTCAACCTTCAACGGTGAAAAACCTTCAAGCTGTTGCAACTTGACCACATTACCAATGACTGCGATCGCAGGAGCAGAAAACTGTGTTTCTTCAACCTGAGCCACAATGGTCTCTAAGGTTCCAACCAGCTGTTCGGAGTCAGGTCGTGTGCCCCAGCGAATCAGCACTACTGGTGTCTGGGAATTTAATCCTGCTTCACACAATTCGGTCACAATCCGAGGCAGATTATGAACTCCCATATAAATCACAATGGTTTCTGAGCCATGAGCGATCGCATTCCAATTCACCTGAGGTCGATACTTGCCCACTGACTCATGACCTGTGACAAAGGTCACGGAAGAACTATAATCCCGATGGGTCAATGGAATTCCCAGATACGCTGGTGCTGCAATTCCTGAAGTTATCCCTGGTACCACCTCCACTGGCACCCCTGCCGCAATCAAATCCCCCATTTCCTCACCACCACGACCAAACACAAAGGGGTCTCCTCCTTTCAGCCGTACCACCACGGCATGAGAGTGAGCCTTTTCAATCAACAGCTGAGTTGTCTGTTGCTGCAACATGGAATGACGACCCCTGCGCTTTCCGGCATTAATCTGTTCCGCCTGGGGATTAATCATCTTCAACACTTGCGGACTGACTAGGGCATCATAAACTACCACATCTGCAAATTCTAATAACCCCTTTCCCTTCAAGGTCATCAATCCGGGATCTCCAGGACCTGCCCCAACCAAATACACCTTACCCAAACATTGATTGCTCACTACCTTCGCGTCCTTGATGTCTTCGTGGTTCATTTCTGCCTAATCCCATCCATAATCAAATCAATCAATGCCTCACTCACCCCAATTGGTTTTCCGAGATTCAACTGCACTTGAGGCAACCTCTGCTGTATCTCCAGTAACATTTGTGCGATCGCATCGGTAATTCTTCCCTCAAAAAGAAAATATGCCAAAATGGCAATCTTTTTTGCTCCAGAGTTTGCTATTATAGAGACCTGCTCCCAAAGGGACGGCTGTACTGACCAGTCGGCCGCCACAGCCCCCAACTGGTTAGCTACAGCCCCCGTTTCTTCTTGACCCCCAGGGCGGCTCGTTCCATGGGACAACAAAATCTTGGCATCGCCATCTAGCTTTGCCCATTGATTTCTCAACAGCCTCACCAAAGCTGGATTAGCTCCCAAATGAGGCAGTAGATGAATAACCATTTCACTACCTACGTTATGTTGCTTTATTAATTTCTGTTGCGCTAGAGATACTTGCCAAGGAATATCCTCCATGACATGTACTCCCCGCAATAGAAATAGGGGCAATAGTTTCAATTCCTTACAGCCAGCCCCTTTAGCGAGCTGAGCAAATCGGACAATTTGCTCATGTAGGGGTATATCAGCTAGTTCTAAAGTGGCTGTACCTACCAAAGGTTGACTAGAAAGACCGTTAGCTGTTAACAGATCACCGTCACCACTGCTGCCCTGTGGTGAGATTGTCGGTAAGATTGTCTCTGTAGCCTTAGCTTGCTCAGAGGCTAGTCGAATTCGCAGCAACTGAGCCAATTGTGCCATAGCCTGCTGGGGACGCAGGTCATGACTGCCGTGGGAGATTAACAGATACGCAGATGAGGGTGACAACGGTATATTGAACTACCTTGATCGAATGTGTTAATTAATACTATCTTTCCTAGAGAGACAATTTTGTATAAACTATTTCTTAAGAATGTTGCATTGTGCTAATTTCCCTGCTATTGCACCAGCATGAAGCCACCAGTCAAATCCCCCAACCCAGCGCCGTGATGGCAAATGTCCTACTGGGGCTTGGAGTTGGAACTCAAAGTCTTGATCTCGAAGATGGGAGTTGTGAAGGGGCCAGCTGATGGGATTGGCCGTAGGTCACGCTACGCGAAGGCAAAACCTATAGTAACGAAAGTTGTTAGTTATAGCGCTACGGGCTGGGAATAGGGAAGATTCCTGTTATGAGTTCCCTGTTCTGAGTTGCCTGTTCAACACTTATGGGATAATTGATCGCTCTTTATCTTACTTATTGCTGAGTTTAAAGTTCTAGTTCACATTGACTAAATACATAATTAATTGCTGAATACAGTCTCTCTAAATCAGAAATTGTATAATTGTTAATTTCTCTAGTATAGAGATTCCCTTTTAGTTTACCAAACTGCCAAAGTTGACCATTGGAAACAATTCCAAATATAGTTTGCTCAGATTGGTCATTAAGCTTTTGAATTGCGATCATTTCTGCTAAACATTGACCCCACCCCTTAATAAAATCATCCTTTTTAGCTTCTACAGCTACAAAATAGGGCTTTTCAAAGATTTGCTTGCCAAGGGGTGACCGCTTTGCTAAAATATAATCGGGTATTCCCGTGAGCTGTTGATCATAGGTTATTGGTTTATGACTCCACAGCGTAAATTTATCTCGATACTGTCTGTATACTTCTTTTAAGAGCGGAAAAATAATAGTCTCACAAATAGCATACTCTGACTCTTCAACGGTAAATTCTCGAAGACAAAACTCTAAATCTTCTTTAAACGCTTCTCTGATTACAGTGTCAGTTTCCAGGATATAATTGGCTTCAGTAGCAGTAATTGTAAATTCTTGAAGTACTTCGCCAATGGTTTTATAGGAATCGAAGGACATGATGGAATTTAGAATTTAGAATTGGGAATTGGGAATCGGGAATCGGGAATCGGGAATCGGGAATCGGGAATTGGGAATCGGGAATCGGGAATCGGAAATTGGGAATCGGAAATTGGGAATCGGGAATCGGGATTAGCCACGATAACACAACACTCCCCATCACTCCATCACCCCATCACCCCATCACCCCATCTCCCCATCACCCCATCACCCCATCTCCCCATCACCCCATCACCCCATCTCCCCATCTCCCCATCTCCCCACCCTCCCCATCTCCCCATCTCCCCACACTCACTACACTTCCCCCGCTACTTCTGCAAGAGGTCTAGTGTTAGCAAGTGCTGCTAAAAACTTAGCGAGTTGTGCTGGAATTTGATCGTGGACAATTTGGCGGTATTCAAGGAAATGTTCCAGATAGGCATGATCGCTAAGATAGCGTTTCCATACCTGAGGATTGTGCCTGAGGATAGAAAAAAGTTGACCCCAGAATTGGAAGCGGGTTTGGCGCTTGATGCCATTGCCCCAGATAATAATTAGCAGTGCCCAGAAATAGATAAATTTTGGCATTACTAATTTAGGCTGATAGGGTTTCGGCTTCATATTTAAGTAGTGCCGATAAAGTCTGCCTAAATAGGATTCTGGTTTATATAATTCCCAGAAACAACTGACATATTCCTGAGCCAGTTGTTCTATCGGGCGAGTGGGGATAAAATTGGTCAGGGTTGTCTGATTGATATTTTCCTCATTGCCTTCTAGCAAACGCCCCTCTTGTTTGAGCCGATGCCAAAGGGCGGTATTGGGCAAGGCTTGTAACATAGTGACATCCTCCCGACGCTGAATCAGAGATTACAGCGCGGGCTTCTTAACCTCACAGTTAAGAGTTCCTGCGTAGCACTTATCTAGATTTAAAATCCCCGATAGTACGCTCTCAGCAGGCGGTTTCCTTTCCCCAATAGTCCTTGGGTACTTTTGAATCCCACGATTACGAATCACTTCGGCACTGGCAACATCTCGGTTATTGGAGTAGCTGCATTCTTTACAGGTATGCCAACGAATTGAAAGGTTATTATCCCACTCCGCACCACAGTTAGGGCATTGTTTTGATGTCCCCCGATGGTCTACTGTGGCAAAAAACTTTCCTCGCTTCCAACAAACCCATTTCAACAACTCTCTGAACTGACCAAAACTGGCATCTAGAGAATGCTTTCCAAGAAACCCTTTAGCCATGACTCGGTAATCAATATCCTCTACAAAAATAGAATCTGCTTGGTCACAGAGAGTATGAGCTACTTTGAGTTGCCAGTCTTGGCGAGTATTGTTAATTTTGTGGTGTAATCGTGCGATTTTAATTTGGACTTTCTCCCAATTCTTAGACCGCTTCTGTTTTCGAGACTCTCTACGTTGCAGCAATTTAAGCTCGCGTTGTAAGTCTACAAAAAACTTCTGTCTAGGAATTTTTAATCCATCTGATGTTGCCAAGAAATCAATCAATCCAACGTCTATTCCGATTGCTCGCCCAAAAGACGGTGGATCGGGAACAGAAACATCTGCTTGAATCGTTATGACAACAAACCATTTTGTTCCTCGACATCTTGACACAACTCTCACACCTTTAATCTTGAATCCATCAGGGATTTCTCGGTGTAAGTTGATGTCTACAAGTCCCATCTTGGGAAGTTTAATTTTATTTCCCTTGAGGGGATTAGCAGGAAACTGAGGAAACAAAAAGGATTGATATCGCCCATACTTTTTAAAACGTGGAAAACCTCGCCCTCTCTGTCTGAACGACTCCCAGGAATTATGTAAACGTTTGACAACGTCTTGAGTGACTTGAGAATGAACTTCCTTCAGGTCAGTTTCGGTTTTTTTCCACTGCGTTAACTGTCGTTTTTGTGACCTATAACCCGGGAATGGAATGTCTGGAGACATAATATATTCCCGTATGAGCGAACATCTATCAATCGAACACTTACGACTATTCATCCAGTCCTTTAAGTCTCGCAAACAACGGTTATAAAGTCGTCTGCAAGTTTCTAGCCAACTCAACATTAATTCCTGTTGAGCTGCATCTGGATAAATTCGGTACGTGTAGTTCATGGTTAGTGCCATGTAAAATATCTTAGCACAAGCCAGGCGAATGATAAATGTTAATTTGCATAAACCCCGTCCCGGCTATCATCCCGACACCAAATCAAAGATTATGGTGCGGGGCTTCTCGCCGGGGTAGCTAAAAACAGGATGGGGAATGGCGGTTGCTTCTACAAAATCGATAATGCGATCGCCTGCTCCTGGTTTTTCCCCATCCAAGCCAATAATAAAGCCAGCCATCACTCGCAAACCTGCCCGATTAATTTTCTCAACGGCATCTCGTAAGGGTTGACGAGTGTTTTGATGTTTTTTGGTCAGGGTCAAGCTATCAGTATTTGGTGTTTCAATTCCCACAAACACTGAACTAAAATTGGCAGCAATCATCAACTCCAACAGTTCATCATCCTCGGCCAAATTCAAGGAAGCTTCTGTGGACAAAGGAAAGGGGTAACCATGCTCTGCCATCCAGGGAGCTAGTTCCTGCAACAGAAGCTTAACATGGCGTTTATTGCCAATAAAATTATCATCAACTATAAATACAGGAAGCCGCAAACCCAAAATATAGAGGGTTTCCAATTCAGCCAATACTTGAGCAGGGGTTTTGGTGCGCGGTTTACGGCCATATCGCACAGAGATGTCACAGAATTCGCACTCGAAAGGACAACCACGGGAAAACTGTACCGACATCTCGCTTTGACACTCCCCGGTCATGAGACGCGGGGATTCTTGGCTCAATGACTCGACTTGCTCAACCAGGCCGGAGCCAAGAAGAGTAGAGGTCAAATCTCCCCAAGCGTTTTGGTTTAATACCAGGGTTCCGGTGTGCCCCACCGTACCTAAAATAGTTAACAAATTTAAGTTAACAAATTTAGATAACAAATCTAGATGAACATTTTTTTGATCTTAGACTTTCATAGACGTCCAAATCGTTAGACTTGATTGTGCAACATGATTATCTCAAAACATGTTTTTTACACTGTCTACTTATTCAAGATCATGTTTATCTAGAACATTAATTGTTTTTTTGT
>NZ_JAAHHZ010000202.1:0-9241 GCF_010672005.1 Moorena sp. SIO4A5
GAGTCGGGAATCGGGAGTCGGTGTAAGACGAAAATTTACTGTACCTCGTCAGTATGATAAACGCTATAAAAATGTTTCCCATCTCCCCATCTCCCCATCTCCCCAAACTTCCCACACTCCCTGTTCCCTGTTCCCTGTTCCCTTAGCGCACTAATGCCTCTTTCTCCAACAACAGTGTCACAGGACCATCATTCTCTATACAAACCTCCATCATAGCACCAAACTCACCAGTTTCTACCCGCAACCCACTCATCCGTAACTTATCCACAAATAGTTGATATAATGCCCTAGCGTATTCTGGAGCAGCGGACTGACTAAAGGAAGGGCGACGTCCTTTGCGACAATCTCCATAAAGGGTAAACTGGCTAACCACCAATAGCTCACCACCTATATCCTGCACGGACTTTTCCCAACGGTCATTACCAGTAGTCTCGTCTGGAAATAGCCTTAAGTCTAGACACTTTCGCACCATCCAGTCTAATTCAGCTTCCGTATCAGTATCCGCAATACCGACTAGTAGGTTAAGCCCTCGCCCTATTTTCCCAATCACTGTTGTTTCTACTTCGACTTGGGAGGATTTGACTCGTTGGATGATTACTCGCATATGTAGCAGTTCTCAATTGGCTGAGGTATTTCGTCCTGGGTTTTAGGGAACAGGGAGCAGCGGATCTGGGAACAGTAGGAAAAAGATCTGAGTGTTTTTAGGTGTTATGATCAATGCCTATCCTAGACTGATTATACTCAATAACTAGTTTAAATGAGCGATTACCCCTTAAATAGCAAGGGATTCCACAAAGGTACTGTATCAATACAATAAAAAGCAATTTTTATGAAAATTGCTTTTTTAAATCACTAAAAGCCTTACTTAGTAAGCTTCCGAGCAATTATTTTATACTCATTTATAATCGCCACACTAGGGAACCATTTCTTCCCGATTCCCGATTCCCGATTCCCGATTCCCTGTTCCCAGATCCGCTGTTCCCTGTTCAACACTTCTAATTCCTAAAACCTAATTAACGATAATACCAAAAGAAAGCCAATTTCTAACAGATAAGTAATGCAAACGCTACGGTTTAATAAACCATCCCAAAGATAGCCTTGGCGTTTGGGAATATTACTGCGCTTAAAGGTACGACTCCAGCCAGTAAAAATAGCTGGACTGCGCAAGTTAAACTCCTGAGTCAAAATTTCCTCAATTTCTACCAAACGGGGATAGAAACCGCGCTGGAAGTGCTTCCACTGACTTTCTAGAATCCAGAAGAACAGGGGAATAGCACACCCAATCAGGGCAATGCTATTCTGTTTTTCTTTTAAGACCATGCGCACAACCACACCAGTGGCCGTAATCCCCAAGGCTTTAATCACCCAGATTTGTTTGTTGTAATCTTCTACAGTAGTTTGCAGGAAAAAATATTCCTGTTTGAGCAGATTTAGCTCAAATTCTGATCGCTTAGGGTGGCCAACGGCCAATCCCGATGGGGTTTGAGGGTCGATGGGTGATGGGCTAGACATAACGTTGGTGTTCAAGTAGATACAAAGTGTTGCTTGTGCAAAACCTTTTGCATCGCTGTCATCTGAGCTTTGACCTGTTGCAACTGACTTTGAAGTTGCTGAATATCTTCCGATGGTAATGATACTACTTCAGAATGGGATTCAAGCCCAGTATGGGTTTGACTATTACCCACACCAGTTTGCATTCGCGTAGCGTGGCCTACGGCCAATCGCTTGTACTCAAAGGTTTTGGCTGGCACCTTCATCACAGATTTAGGGGCTGGTTGATATTCTCTCGACCCACTCTTAGTAACCAGTGGTTCACGGTTTGACTCGAAGCTAGAACTAGTATAGACGGTATAGTTAATTGGCTGCTGTGGCGATGTCTGATTGTCTATCTGATTGTCTATCTGATTGTCTATCTGATTGTCTATCTGATTGTCTATCTGATTGTCTAAAGGCTTGTGTTGAGGAAGGTTCTGCTGGGATTCTGAAAGCCTAAGTTTTTCTAATAATTCTTCCTTTTTCTGAATTTGTTGTGCTAGATCTGATAGCTGTGACTGAAGTTGCGATGATTGTTGAGCAGACTTTTGCCATCCTGCTATAGCTACACTGGCCATACCACCTCCCAGGCTAATCACCGTTGCCAAGGTAAGGTAAGGCGTTGCCGCATCTCGCACATGACCGTAGAATAGTTGCTCCTCCTGTACTTTAATGGATATTGGCTTAGCACCGAACCAGCCTACGGGTAACGTCAGCGCAGCAAATACTGTTGCTGAAATCAATGCTGGTCTAAACACAAATTTATGAAGTGGGGAGGAAATCATAGATGATATTATTGCCCTTAACAACAGGTCAGTAAGAGTCCCGAAACCCTAGTCATCTTAACTAGTCTTCCCCTAGCTTATTTAAAATAATTTTGGTTTGTTGTGAGCCAACTCTAAAATAATTGTGATTATTTTCAGCAATTTTCGTGAGCCATATCACCATTAGTATGGTCGAAATATTTAGGGCGATTATATCAACAATACTCTAGGTATAGAAAACTGTGTAGTGTTGATGTTCCAGACCTTAAAGTGGCACAATCTCATCGTAAGCATTAAGTTATCAGTACCCAGTTATAACCACCAAGGAGTCAGCTTTTCAACCATGGCTGTTCCCGTAGCGTGCGCGTAGCGCTTAAGCTGATAGCTAATAGCGGATAGCTCACAGCTCCTAAGGGCTGAGATGGCTGACATCATTGATTAACTAGGAGATTGAAAAGAAGTGACATTCCTTTCTTTTCCTAGAGCGATTTAACGATTAAGGCAGTTGCAATCTTTAGATAATTAGAGGAAAAAGCATGTTGACTAAATCAGAAACTGCAATTGCGGCAATTGATGCCAGAGAGATATTAGATTCTCGTGGACGTCCGACAGTAGAAGCCCAAGTGCGCCTTGTTAACGGTGCCGTGGGAATTGCCCAAGTTCCCAGTGGTGCTTCTACTGGTACTTTTGAAGCCCATGAACTACGAGATAATGATCCCCGTCGCTACGGTGGTAAAGGGGTACTCAAAGCAGTATCGAATATCAAAGAAAAACTCGCCCCGGAGCTATTGGAAAACGATGCTCTCAACCAAATGTTGGTTGATCACAAGATGATTCATCGGGATGGTTCCGCCAACAAAAAGAATATGGGAGCAAATGCCATCTTAGCGATTTCCCTAGCTACAGCTAAGGCGGCGGCGGCCAGTAAAGGACTCCCCCTCTACCGCTACTTAGGCGGACCACTAGCTAATCTACTACCAGTTCCGTTGATGAATGTAATCAACGGTGGTGCTCATGCGGATAATAATGTGGATTTTCAGGAATTCATGATTGTACCAGTGGGAGCACAGTCATTTCGAGAGGCTCTGCGCTGGGGAGCTGAGGTTTTTGCCGCCTTGGCTAAGGTTTTGAAAGAGAAAAAATTGCTTACCGGTGTGGGAGATGAAGGTGGCTTTGCTCCCAACTTGGGGTCAAATAAAGAAGCGCTAGACTTATTGATTGCCGCTATAGAAACATCTGGGTATAAGCCAGGGGAACAAATCGCTTTAGCCATGGATGTGGCCGCGAGCGAGTTCTACAAAGATGCTCAGTATGTCTATGATGGCGCATCTCACTCCCCAGAGGAGTTTGTTAACTATCTAGCTGAGTTGGTGGGGCAATACCCCATTGTTTCTATTGAAGATGGACTCCACGAAGAGGATTGGAGTAATTGGCAGTTGCTCACTGAAAAACTGGGTTCCCGTATTCAGTTAGTGGGTGATGACCTATTTGTTACCAATCCCACCAGGCTACAAAAAGGTATTGATGTCGGTGCGGGTAACTCGATCTTGATTAAGCTCAATCAAATTGGTTCCTTGACCGAAACTCTTGAAACCATTGACTTAGCAACTCGCAACGGTTTCCGTTCCGTGATTAGTCACCGTTCTGGGGAAACCGAAGATACTACTATTGCTGATCTTGCTGTTGCTACTCGTGCCGGTCAAATTAAAACAGGTTCACTGTGCCGTAGTGAACGGGTGGCTAAGTATAACCAGTTGCTGCGGATTGAAGATGAATTAGGCGATCGCGCCATTTATGCTGGAACTTGTGGCATGGGCCCGCTGTGTCAGGGTTGAAGGTTAGGAGGTTAGGAGGTTAGGAGGTTGAAGGTTGAAGGTTGAAGGTTGGAGGTTGAACGCGATTCCGTGGCCTTTGGCCAAGGTTGAAGGTTGGAGGTTGGAGGTTGGAGGTTGAACGCGATTGCGTTGCCTTTGGCCAAGGTTGAAGGTTGAAGGTTGAACGCGATTCCGTGGCCTTTGGCCAAGGTTATTTGGTGGGGAGTGTGGGAAGAATGGTTTTTTCCTATCTCCCCCTACTTCTGGTATCTTCTGCACATCCGTCCCACAACCGATTCACGGATAAAAACTCAGTTGAGGCAAGCCTAGGGTTTCGTCCCAACCCATCATCAGATTCAAACACTGTACAGCTTGACCAGCTTGACCTTTGAGCAAGTTGTCGATGACTGACATGACGATAACTCGGTCAGTTCGGCTATCGACTTCTACCCCTATGTAACAAAGATTAGTGCCACAAGCCCACTTGGTTTGGGGATAGGTGCCACTGGGTAACACGCGGACAAAGGGAGAGGCGCGGTAAAAGGCTGTGTAAATGGTGAATAAATCTTCCCTGACTAGTCCCGGATCCTGCAATGTGGCATAAACGGTAGCTAGGATTCCCCGTACCATGGGAACGAGGTGGGGTGTAAATTGCACCCTGACTTCATGACTGGCTAAATGACTGCAAATTTGCTCAATTTCTGGGGTATGGCGGTGATGGGTCACGCCATAAGGGGCTAGAGAGCTGTCGGCTTCTGCTAGTAAGAGATTGGTTTTTGCCTTGCGTCCACCCCCAGAGGTGCCAGATTTAGCATCGATAATGGCAGTGTCTGGAATAATCAGACCCTGTTTGAGCAGGGGAGCAAGGGCGAGTAGGCTGCTGGTGACGTAGCAACCAGGACAAGCGACTAATTGGGCAGAGGAAATGCGATCGCGATACAGTTCCGGTAAACCATAAACAGCAGTAGCAGCGGTTTCTTGGTCGTGGCGCTCTCCACCGTACCAGCTTTTGTAAGTTTCAAGTTTACTAAATCGATAGTCAGCTGAGAGATCGAGAACTTTTAATCCTTTTGATAACAGTGATGGTGCTAGCTTATGGGCTAAACCGTTAGGCAAGGACAGAAACACTACCTGACAACGGGATACAATAGTATTTATGTCAATAGGCTCAATGGTTAAATTAACACGATGGCCTAGATGAGGGTAAAGCTCGGCAAATCCCTTGCCAGCACTGCTTTCTCCACCCAAATAAACTATATCGACTCCTGGGTGATCCATCAAGAGCCTTACAAGTTGTACGCCACCATAACCAGAAGCACCAATTATGCCTACTGGTAGGCGTTCTAAATCCCCCATCATGTTCCTTTCCTATAGGTTGACACTCCCCGCTTTAAAAAGACGGGGATTCCTAGATCTACGACCGGCCTTAAACCTCCGTGTCCAAATGGCAATATCTAAACCTGAATCCCGTCGAGACCAAGATTCTAGTCAGTTCACGAAAGACCCAGCGGGCTAGTCTCGCGATAGCGTTTAGTTACTTTCAGCAAAAGTGCCTTATAAAGTCCGTTACTTTCCTGTTTCACTTGGTTTCGGCGTGCCGGAGACGAAACCTTAGAAGAGTGGAGCCTTAATAAAAAAGTTTTAACCCTTCTATGCATAGCCTGTAACCCTTAAAGGCTCCACTCTTCTTACGGTAACTTCTAACCCCGCCGTACCATTCTCTTTTCTCAGGTCGTATCTTTGCTGGGTTCACACACCAATTGTTAGTTGATGATTGGGTTTTTAAAGAGGACTTTCCCTACCCTCCGGGCATTTCTTCTTTAAGGTCAAACAATTGCGGGTCTCTGACCCGGTTGTGCCATCGCCAAAGGCGACGCTACGCGAACGGATTTTCAGCCTGTACCCATATCTAAATAATACTCTAGCGCACAAGTATTGTCAACCTTTTTAATGGAATTGCATCTAGGCGACTTTAGTCGCTACCTGGCTTTCATCCCGGAGACGAAACCTTAAAATAAGGTTTGAAGTTACCGTAAGGAGAGTGGAGCCTTAATCATAAAGTTTTAACCCTTTTACCCATAACCGACTAACCATAAAGGCTCCACTCTCCTAAGGTTTCGTCTCTGGCCTTAATCATAAAGTTTTAACCCTTTTACCCATAGCCGACCAACCATAAAGGCTGCCTTATTTTTGCGGTAACTTCTGACCCGGTTTAAAAACACGGGGCTTTCAGCCTGGAGCAGTACCGTAAGAGCTTTCACATCCTCCCCCACTAAAGGCTAATTGCTAGCTCAGTGGGAGATTCTCAACCTTGGGGCTGAGTATACACCTGCTTGCGGGACTCTTGACTAGACCAAGAACAACCTCAGTCCCTGTCAGACCCTCTCCACAGGTATTTTCATCCACTGTCTTGGGCACAGTGGCTCGCTTTTCTACGTCCTGTTTTAGCACTATTTGTGCAGCTGCCACATTTGTTAGTCAATCCGATCACTAACAAAAATTATCCCCTAGCAACGGATCGTAAAAACTTAATAAGTGTACCCTAATCCCTCAGTTATTGGCAACATTTTAGTGCCACAAGACCAGTTGTGATTTCGTAAGCATTCAGCTATCAGCCCTTAGGGGTCAGCTTAAAACAAGCTATCCGGCTGAGGAGTTCAACGGACTCAAAGCCAAAGACTATAAATTCCTCGCTCAGGGGAGGGAACTGATATTAAACGAAGACTTACCTGTTTCATTCAAAAGCACCTCAAGCAGCACCTCAAGTAGCACCTTAGCTGATACCTGACGCCTGAATGCTTAGGTAATTTACCAAATCACAAGGCGCTGACATCGGAACCTGCTTCTGGTGATTAAAAGCGTGGTCTATCACCAAGCAAGCCGCCGCACTTCGATAGACTATACTAGTGACCAAGAACATCTAACCGGGTGCATCTCATTTTTGTAAAAAAGAAGGGAAGTTTGGGAAGTCTGGGGAGAGGGGCGGGGGCGCGTGGGAAGTGTGGGAATTTTCGGGGGAATTTTTGCCTAATTTCAGGCATTGAGATGCACCCATCTCACCTAAGCGTCAAGTGTCAAACTTGGGAAAATGAGCTAGGATCATGGTCCCATTGATTTCAAGCCCATTCATTAAATTAAACAAAAGCAGCAAACAAGTGGAATCCACGAAAACTGATGTGTATAAGTTTGATAGCATTGATGATGCTCTGGCAGACCTGAAATCAGGTCACGCAGTGGTGGTGGTTGATGATGAAAATCGGGAAAACGAAGGAGACCTAATTTGTGCTGCACAATTTGCTACCCCTGACATGATTAATTTCATGGCAGTGGAAGCACGAGGGTTGATTTGTCTGGCGATGACAGGGGAGCGCTTGGATGCTCTAGACCTTCCGCTAATGGTGAGTAACAACACGGACACTAACCAGACAGCGTTTACCGTGAGCATTGATGCAGCACCCCACTTAGGGGTGACGACTGGTATCTCGGCTGAAGACCGTGCTCGTACTATCCAGTTTGCGATCAACCCAGTAACGAAACCCAGTGATTTGCGACGACCTGGTCACATTTTTCCCCTCCGTGCTAGAAAGGGAGGGGTATTGAAACGGGCTGGTCATACGGAAGCAGGGGTTGACTTATCAAGACTTGCAGGTTTATACCCAGCGGGTGTGATCTGTGAAATTCAGAATGCTGATGGCTCCATGGCTCGCTTGCCAGAGTTGATTGAGTATGCCAATAAGCATCAACTCAAAATTATCAGTATTGCTGATTTAATCAGTTACCGCCTCAAACATGACCGCTTTGTTTTTCGAGAATCCGTTGCCCAATTACCCAGTAGTTTTGGGAATTTCCAGATTTACGCTTACCGCAACACCTTAGATCACTCGGAGCATGTTGCCATTGTAAAAGGAGACCCGACTCAGTTCAAAGAGCATCAAGTGATGGTGCGGATGCACTCAGAATGTTTAACGGGAGATGCGTTGGGCTCTCTGCGCTGTGACTGTCGAATGCAACTACAAACGGCTCTGAAAATGATTGAGAATTCCGGTCAGGGAGTCGTGGTTTATTTGCGGCAAGAAGGCCGAGGGATTGGTTTGGTGAATAAGTTGAAAGCCTATTCCTTACAAGATATGGGACTGGATACCGTAGAAGCAAATGAACGTTTGGGATTCCCTGCTGACCTGCGAGACTATGGCATGGGAGCACAAATTCTCAATGATTTAGGAGTTAAGAAAATTTGCTTGATTACCAATAATCCTCGCAAAATCGCTGGTTTAAAAGGTTATGGATTGGAGGTAGTGGGTCGGGTCCCATTGTTGATTGAAGCTAATGACTACAATTCTAGCTATCTGGCAACTAAAGCACAGAAGCTGGGTCATCTGCTGTTGCAGACCTATCTAGTTACGGTAGCGATTCATTGGCAAGACCAGCCCCAGCAGGTGACAGAACGTTATGAGCGTTTAGAAAAGTTAAGGTCTCTAGCTCATAGCCAAAACTTATTATTGCAGGAGGAGTCAAGACCTGTAGCGTCCGCAGTTTTTGAGAAACCTGCTTTAATCGTACACTTGGGCTTTGATCAGCCTGAGCTAGCAGCACTAGATTGGTACCAATCCAGTCAGCATCCCTATGTAAATGCGATCGCTAATATTTTAGACAGCGTGATTGAATGGCCTGAGCTAAGATGCTTGGAATTTCTAGTCTCTTCTGGACACGATCCACTGACAAGTTTACAAATACTTTTAGACCGAGAGAAGTTTCCCTTTACGAAGCGACCATCTTCAGTGTGTGAGAATTTAACAACTCAGAAAATTTATAGTTTTGATCGCTCAATAAAGTAATATGAATTATTGCTTTTAGTCCTCAGTTATTACTTAAGTTATTACTTATTGGTTAACCCAACACCCATGCTAATGATTTAATCTATTTTAATCTCTGTGGTTGCTTAATATAGAAAAAGCCCCTTGCCAGTTCAGACAAGAGGCTTTTTCTATATATTAAATAATATATATCCTGGCACTGAGCTATTTTAGCAGGCAGCTACCCACCAACTATCTTCGCCGCAGCTACGTTTCACCTCCGAGTTCGGGATGGGGTCGGTGTGGTTCCGTAGCGCTATAAGCACCAGGAAGGTAG
>NZ_JAAHHZ010000203.1:0-9079 GCF_010672005.1 Moorena sp. SIO4A5
TTAAGTGGGAAACCCGACCCATCACCAGCGATGGCTTCCCGAAAACAGGACGAGCAGAAGAGGTATCGGCTGGAGTTTACAGTAAGGTCTTTTGACTATGCTTGTTGAGTTTTGTCAGTCAACCAGGTGTTGCTCCTGTTCTCCTTCCAAATAAATAATAACGCAAATCCTGGGAAAATATCGCGAAACTTTTGATAAACGACGCGACGCACAATCCAGAGACAGAAAAGACTTCAGGTTTTTCAACATATTCCATTTCTGTATTTATATCTGGGTTATCAACCGCAACTAACAACAACGGTTCAATTAAAGCTTTACTAGCCAAGGGTTTTTGCAGAACTGTTATCTTTGGGCAGGCAAAAGATTCTCCACAAATTTCCTTTTTGTCGCGTTCGCGCAGCGTAGCCCTTTGGGCTAATGGTGATTCAGTCTGATTTGCCTGGTCGTGTTCCCTGGACATTAAGTTGACTTTTGAAACCAAAGGGAAAGCAGAGTCAACTTAATGTCTAGGGGTTACAGTGCGGGTGGAGTTGGCTTCTTAGAACTGGACTTCTATCGGGGCAGACCTTAAGGCAACTTAATGTCTAGGGTCTGCGATCACTCCGCCAACCAAAATCAACCACAGCTGCAATGCGACGGCCAGTTGATTTCAAGGTCAAGTCCTAATGCTTTGATCATCTTGTCCAAGGTTCGCTCTGGGATGCTTTTGTATCGACCATTCTCGATATGCCTCCAGTGAGACTGGTCTAATCCTGCTTTCCTGGAAGCTGCTGCTATAGTCAAGCCTAATTGCTCCCTTGCCTCTCTTATTACTCTGGGCAAGTCGTCGATTACTACCGACACAGTAATGGTTCTGTTGATTATCATGAGTTTTCGTTTTGGATTAGTCTCTTTATACTAACTCCTAGGATATGGAGTCCTCAAAGGGCATAAACCGACTAATGAAAAACTTTTCATAGACCCTTGACAACTTTTTAGGACATCGTGTACTATGAATATATGGATGAAAAAGCGAGCACCTTAAATAAACCGGAAGTGCCCGCTTAAGTAGGCCAGAGTGAACTAGACCTAGATTAAGTATCTCTTATTTCTAGGTCGCCACAGCACCTAGACAAATCTATAGTTTTAGACCAATGAAGAACTCAAGGAATCTTGTAAGTAGTACGGATTTACTGCTACTAGGACGGGATGTGGCTTGTTTTTGGGGAACATGGTTGATTGTGTATCATCTGTGTCGATAAAAGCTAGCGGTAACGAGGGAGTAACGACATTTGGCTCCCCTACTCAAAGGCTTTTTCCTAACAATTGATGACTTATGTCGCCCTACATAACGCTTATGTACGCCCTACATAAGACTATGTCGCCCTACATAACGCTTATGTACGCCCTACATAAGCTCCAAGAAAACTTGATGCGATAAATGTGTTGAGTTAATCAAATGCACAAAGTTATTTATTAAAAAGTGCTATGACCGGAGCCTCCGGTCATAAGAGTACTTAGGAAAAAACTTAAACCTTATGTAGGTCAGCGTCGGTCATAAGGATGCGTTATGACCGGGACAACCTTACATAGGGGTGCATTTAAGGGAAAAAATGCACGTACATGGCTGTCATATGCAGGTGTTGGCAAGTTTTATTCATTGCTGATTTTTGATCCATAGACAGATGAGCGTAAAGAATATTACAGCATACGCAGAAGCCAGTACTACGACTGTCCCGGTCATGGAAGTCGTTATGACCGGAACCTCCGGTCATAAAAAATTAGCTCTCATCAATGAGGTCTATCAGAATTTCTTCTTGTACAACCCCAAGAAGAAGATGACAAGAATTGAAGTCAGAGATAAGTTTGGCATTTCTCGTCAAGCTTTGTACGACTGGCAAGTAAATGTGATAGATCCAGTCCCTCATGATTATGCCGTCATAATAAGAGGTGAATTTTACACAAAGAATGGTTGCAGACCAACAAAAACCATCAGAGGTCTTACTATTCACCAAGTGTTTGTTTTCTGGTTAATCTATCAAGTCATGAAGCTTGTGAACACCTACAAGCAAGCAATTCCTCTACTTGGGAGGCTATTAGAAGTGTTCACAAAAGAAGATTTTGATACTAGGTTTGAAGCCTGGAAAAGCAATTATTCAGTTTAGATCCACAGGAGAAAATAATGACTTTCATCACAATCGACGAAGCTATCGACCTTCTTTCTACTGGCCAAGGAATAAGTCACGATCAAGCGAAAGAGGCGGTATCAGATATATGCAAGCAGCACGGCATCAATCCTGAGGACAACAAGATTGACTACAACTTGGTGGTCAGTGCCAGCAAAGGATTCACTGCGGTAGATAAAGGGATAAACAAAGCCATCGCTTCCTCTAAGTCGGCGGAAAGCAAAGGAGGTGCTCTCTCTACTCAAGAAAGGAAAGATGAGGCCATGGTCTTTGTGCAGGAAGAGTTACATTTGGCAGGGATTGATAATTTCCCAGTCCAAATTATGGCAACTCGTATCGATAACGCCATCATGGATGGGATTCAAGATGCTGATGCCACTGACTATGCTCGTCGCCAGGCTTTCCTACAACGGACACGAGACAACAACACTCGTTTCTACAACGAAGTACTGGAAGTCGAACAGCAATCTCGCGAAGAAGCAAAAGAGGTTGCAGACGCCATAACTCAGCAGGGGATTCAGTACCACTTCCAGCCTGTTGAGTCTAATGTCAGTCACTACACCTCTGTTCTAAAGCAACGAAGGCTCTCTCAAAGAACAGCTCAACAAAACCAAGCCAGCCTAGTGCAGAAAGCTGCCGAGGACAGAAAGACCAGCCAAGCGATCGCTAAGGCTACTTCGTTCCTAGATGACCTCGAAGCTGAGGTCGAAGCTGAGTTGGGTCAATAGTTCAATAGCCTGGGTCTTCCCAGGCATCTTTTGTATGTATCGAAAAGTTGGTTCAGGACAATGCCTAATAAGTATTATTTGATTTCACTAGCGCTTAGCTTTGCAGCTATCGGTCATGTAGCAAACTCTACGATCGCAAATGGTCAGAGAGATTCAGAGACAAAGAACAAAATAGCTGAGTCTAAAAAGCACTACGACATCAAGACAGCTCAAATGGAGCAAGAAAAGGCTTTCTCCGAAGCTAGGGTCAAAAATAAAGTGGGAAGTCCAGTCAAGAAGATCATATTGAATCATTATTACTACGATCCAGAGAACCCGACATTCCCAAAGGGTTTCAGCCTTGATTTCCTAAATAATGCGGGCAATAATTCTCCCGATGGCATTGCAACCATAGTGGACAAAAATTCCCCTGCGACATGCATCGGGGTTTCGGTTAAGTCAAAAATTCCAGGGAAAGACGGAGTCTTTTACTTTATTGGTTCCAAGAACCCAGCTTACGCTGCTTACGCTGAACAAATGTGTGGTATTCACGGGTAAGGTTATGGCACGAACTATTAGAAGAATAAACAATCCAGCCAAGGATAGATTGAGTTATCTAGAAAAAAGTGAAGCGGCTAACAGGATTACTCCCTTTGGGGCAAAGTTTATCGTCAATGCCAATAGGGTGATATTCAAGGGGATAGGTTCTATTGGGCTAGTTATCGTTACCACTGCTGAGAATCTGTTAAGTCCAAATGGATGCCTTTTTCTCGGAGGTGTTTGTGCGATCGCTGGGTTAGTCATCTCAACGGACACCTACTATCAGCAGATAACTGGAGTCCCTCTCCTTCCGTTCTTTGAGGAAACGTGGATAGATCCTGTTAGGTACAGGCAAGCTAGCTTTTGGTTCTCCTTTCAGTTTATTTTCTCTTCTCTAATGTCTTTGGTTGTGGACTGGATCCAATCACTGGCATTAGTAAGCAACTTGGTTCCAAAAGCTAGCAAACTAACAAAAACTCAGAAGATGATTGTCACTAGGATAGGGCTGTTTGCTTACGCAGTAGAGCTACTTTTTACCTTTAGCTCCCGTGGTATTGCAGGTCTGGATACCTATCGAAAAATATCTGTCTTCCTCTATAACCTAGGAAGCATCTTTGGAGCTGAAGCAGGGTTCGCCTTGGCCGCAGTATCAAAAGAAAACTTGGAAAAAGCCGCAAGAGAAGCTAAGTCTGAAGAGTAGTCCCTAAAAGCGATGGAGTCTAATCCGACTCCATCTCAATTTAATCCAATTACATCATGGAATCAATTATAGACCAATGTTTGACGACAACAAAAAATACCGCAAAGGAAAGCTTAACTCAGATCCAGATGTACACGAAGAAATCATAGACGTAGAAGCGTATCTAAACGATCGCATTAATTTTCTGGGCAAGAAAGCGGAGAAAGAACGGGGGTTTGGTGACACAGCCAAAACTATGGGTGGTGGAGTACTTCTTGTGTCATTTTTCTGTGCAACTGCTATTCCCGGTTCGCCTATAGTCATTGGAGCTTCATTGGCTGGATATTTAGTAGCTTTATATGGAGACTATTCGACAACTGGTCGCCTAAGATTTCTTCCAAGTAGAAGGACTTTCTTAAGTCTAAAATCAGAAGACGAAGAAAAAGACTTTATAGATTTAACGGCAGATTTTGAAGAAGATGTCTCTTATCTTCCTCGCAAAGAGAATGTTGAAGCTAGATTTATTAATAGATACTTTGAGGAAATATCTGAAAAGCTTAGTGAGATGCCAGTTCCAATCAGGGCAAAGACCTATAAAGCAATAATAGATAACGTATATAGCCGCAAAGCTCAATCAAAATATTACAAGTACTTTGAAGCTAGAAGCAGGCAAAAAGACCTAGCTGTTGAAACTGAAATTGATCAGATGAAGTCTGTCCAGGACACTTCTGCTGTTTTTACTCAAGCGCTACAACCTAGAAAGCAAATAAGGACTATCGAGGCTGACTTAGATCTAGAATGTCAGCTTTTTGAAAGCGACCCACAAGTTAGTCATCATCAAAAAACAGAAGATTTTGAATCTCCAACTAGTCAGACCCCTATATTTGTTGACAAAAGAAAGACCCAGGTCACTGGATATAATACGATAGCTAAGAAATGGCAGTTTTGTACTTTTACGATCGCAGGGCAAGGTGCTGGAAAAAGTGAACTGTACTATTGGCTAAGTAAATATTTAGCTGGCCAAGGCGTTCGGGTTTACTATCTTAACTTAGCCTCAAAAAAAGAAGATTTTGGACGAGATTGGGAAGGCCATGCTCAATGCGTAAGATGTGACCTCAGGAAACTAGACCCTAAAGGAGCGAAAGGAGTCATCTCAGATGTTTACCAGCTGATAAAGAATTACGATAGCTGCGAGGAAAAGAAAATGCTCATAATTGATGAAGCTAACGTTACATTCCTCAAGGTTCATCGATATGCAAAAGACCTGGGAGAAATGAGAGATTATCTTGCTGCTCTAATCGGAGACCTTGTATCTGCGGGAGGAAAAGGATTCGAGTCTATCCATGCCTTAGGTCAAGGATTGAAAGCTAGTACACTGTCTGACGGAATTTTCCCTCTCTTTAAGGCCATGCTTTTGAATTACATGACAGTGGCTCCGGGGAAAGAAGTTTACGCTGCCGATCGGAATCAAATGATAGGAGAAGATAACACAACCCGTCGAGACGTTGTCAATAATTTTGGGAAAGACTGCGCTAATCCGCCTGTAGGAATTGAAGGAGGTCGTATATTGAACTATAACGGCACTTGGTACCCCACCGGAGGGAAAGCAGATCTAGGTTTCACTGATAGTGATTCAACCAGCGAAAAAGATCTATCAGCTAGTAGAACTTCATCAACAACGGCTCAAAAAAAAAGATCTCAGATAGAAGAACTGATAGCAGAACTAGAGGAAGACGGATATGATACCTTGTGGTCTTTTGCTGAAGCAATGGGAATGCCTTCTTCTGGCGCTAAGCGTAGATTGATTGAGATTATTTCTATTTACCTGGAAAGCAAAAGGCCAGATCTCGCTAGTCGCTTTGCTAGGGACAAGAAGAACCAGTTTTCTAGTTTTGATGGCCGATACTCCTACCCAGACAATAACGAGAAAGAGCTCAAGACTCGATTATTGACTAACTTTTGCTGTTGCCTATGCCAAAAAAGATCAGAAGATGTAGAGATCCACCGAACATCATACCTAGGAGCAGACGATCAGCCGGGGGAGAATATGTTCCCACTGTGTGAAGTTTGCCATAACGAAGCCCATGAGGCCGGTAACTGGAATTCAATACTTGATTCGATATGGTCTTCTCACCAAACTGAAGGTTTTACTAAAAGAATCAATTTAGGATTGAATTTCTTAACTCAAAATATTGATTATTAACTAAAAATGAGGTCACATAGAATGGTATCAAAAAGGACAAGACTATTGCTGGCGCACGTTAAAGGTATCGGATTCTTGGTCTTAACTACTCCCATGATAACTTTGGGGCTACCTCAATCCATTAATAGCTTCTTTCCTGAAGCACACTTAGTGCCTAATTTCTTCGATCCCGATAAAGGTATTTTCCTTTGGAATGTAGTTAACTTATCTACAAGAGAAGGGCTAAAAGCTCTAGGCGCAATGTCAGCCTTAAAGGTTACCCAATGGTGCCTTTTGACGGCTCCTTTCGGAAAACTATTTTCCTGGTTGCCGTGGGAAAACAAGCAACGATTAATATTGGTGGGATTACTTTTATGCCTTTACGAGCTCCTTTTAATTGTATCCGTAACTTTCCCTACTGAGTTTGAGGTGTCAAGCTCAGCTATGGTTTTCTTTATTCTCCACTCTCTTCTTGTCATATGTATCCCCTGGATAATATATGGATTCATCTGTATTTCTGTTGACCTGTATAAAATATCTCTTCGATCGGCTAAAAGGAAGAATTCAGGCGCTTCCGGAATTCCCGACTAAGATATTCGACCAAAAATCCTAATCCCAAAAAATGAGCGATCGCTTCTGGTTTTAAAGGAGCGATCGCTATCAAAACAGTAACTAATTAAGCACACCTGCTTAGTAAATGACAACTGATCCAGGTATTAGCATGGCACAAAGCATTGACATTCAACAACCTTTTTATCGTGACTTGAACAGTGAGATATCACTGAGAAATTATCAAGAAGAACTAGTCTTTGGTGTGTTTGAAGAGTGGAGGAGTGGTAAGCGGCGAGTGATGGTGCAGTTACCTACAGGTGGAGGCAAGACGGTCTGCATTGGAGCATTGGTTCAATACTTTGTGCAGCAGGGTCTCAAAGTCTTAGCGATCGCTCACCGCAAAGAGTTAATAACTCAACTAAGCGAAACACTCGAAAACATAACAAAATTGCCTATTGGCAAAATCAAAGCTGGCATTCCTCCAGCTCCTCAGTACAACATTCAAGTAGCTTCAATCCAGACATTAATCCGAAGGCAGCCCTTCCCTGAAGCTGACTTATTAATAATTGATGAAGCCCATCATTCTGCATCAAGATCCTATACCGATGTGATGTCTGCGTACCCAGATGCATATATTGCGGGGTTCACCGCTACGCCCACGAGAACCGATGGCCATGGCTTCCTGCAAACCTACGATGCCCTAGTGAAGGGAGTGACGACAGCCTACTTAATCGAGCATGGACATCTCTCCCAATTCAAAGTCTACGGTGGTGTGACTATTAACACCAAAGGGCTGAAATCTTCCGTCGAGGATTATCAAAAAGGAGCACTAGAAAAACGAGCCATGGCAGTCGTTGGAGACGTTGTCCCGGCTTGGAAGAAACACGCCCTCGGGAAAAAGACCATTGTTTTTGCTGTCGGCGTCAAGCATTCTCAAGCCATTGCAGCAGCATTTAATAACGAGGGTATTACGGCTGAACATCTGGATGGCAAAACTCCTGCTGGGAAACGGGAAGAGGCTTTGGAACGTTTCAGAAACGGACAAACTGCTGTTTTGTCGAATTGTGGCCTTTTTGGGGAGGGAGTAGATATTCCCGCGATAGAAGTTGTCCAGATATGTCGTCCAACTGTGTCAAAGATTGTTCACTTTCAGCAAATAGGACGGGCACTAAGACCTTCCCCTGGGAAAACCCATGCCGTGATAATAGACCATAGCGAGAATTGGCGCTATCACGGGCTTCCAGACACCCACGTCGAATGGTCTCTAGAACCAATCTCAATTCCCAACAACGAGTATGCAACCAAGTGTTCTTGCTGCGGTCACTGTTTTCTCCCTTTCCCCCATGAGCTAAAAACTCCTATCAGGTTAGACAAAGACAAGGACGGGAATTTAACCCCCATTTATCACATCACTTGCCCTAGCTGTTTGACCACTTTGGAGTACATCAAAGGAGCAGGGGCGGCAATAGAACCGGACGAGGAAGCAGGTGGAGAAAAGGAACGGCTAGAAGGCTTGATGATGGAAATCGTCTTAGAGGCAAATCCTGAGTACATCAAGGAAATCGACCAAGCGATCGCGAAACAAACGAAAAATGGCTATAAGCGGGGGTGGGTCTTTCACCATCTATTGAAGGAATTCAGTGGTTCCCAGTTTAGTGTTGGGGATTGGCGCTACGCAGCCCATCAGCTTGGGTACGATTTAGGTTGGGCAAATTATGCATGGCGAGACTCTCAAGTCTTTACCAGTAGCGAGTTTTAAGTTGAACAAGGATTGATGTCGTCTTTTTGTTATTTTTGCTGACAACGACGGAAAGATAAAGTATAATGTGAAAAGCGGGCGAGGGTAGTTCTACCAAAACCCCTCACCCGCTGTGACTTCAAAAGAAATCAACTAAACTCACCCTCTATTTTAAAATGAATACCGCAACTAACAACAGTGGTACGGTCGTACCATCTGAACCCAAGCAACTGATTCAGATCAAGTGCCGAATTCCCCTGACCAGTATCAGACAGTGGATTGAGTCAAAGGAAACCAAGAATTTCCTCCATGCGATCAAGCACCAAAATGGACTGCCTCTTACGCTGACCTGTGAAGATTTTTACTACTACGATAAGGGCTGTGGTGTACTGTACTTATACGATCACTCACAACTACACCTCACCTTCAAAGCTTGGCAGGATATAGTCTACAAGGAGTTACAGTTGGGTCTTGTTCCAGTAGATTTTGGCTCCGTGACAAATGAGCAGACCATCA
>NZ_JAAHHZ010000204.1:0-8916 GCF_010672005.1 Moorena sp. SIO4A5
GATTAATAGTCTGCCATGTGGTCGAGTCACCAATACCAGTTTGGTTAATTCCTACAATAGCTTGAAATGTTTTTATTGCTGCGATAGTCGCCTGACCAAGAGATCCATCTTCTACTAATTGCTGACCAGCAGGACTTTTCATTTTTAAGCGATTAAGAGCTTTTTGTAATTCTAGAACATTATCGTCAGAGGAAGATTTAGTAGTTGGTGGCTCTTGTCCTGTTAATCCTTTAACAATTGCATTAGCTAATACTTCTGGATCGTAGAGTTCCATATCTTTCTGGGAATCACAAAAGCAGCTTTCTATCAGAATTGCTGGCATATTGGTATATCGAAGGACATATAAATGAGAGCCATTTTTAACCTTTCTATTGAAGTAACCCAACTCGACTATTTTTTCTAAAACTGGCTGGGCAATTTTTTTGGCAGTATCACTAATCGCAAATACTTCTACCCCATTAGCTTGACCATTAAACCCATTAAAATGAATTGAAACAAACTGATCAACTCGATTAGCATTGGCAATATTGCACCGTTGCCGCAGCGAGCTGCCCAAAGTACTCGCACTCTTAGGCTTGCATTCAACTACCTGATGTCCCAAGTCTCTCAATTTGGAAATTACTCTAGTTCCCACGTCTCTAGTCATTTCATCTTCTACTCTGATACCTTGAGCTCCTGTATCAGCGCGCAAGTTGTGACCAATATCAATTCCGTATTTCATGAAACCTTCTGAATCTCTCTAATTAGCCCTTTTCTCCAATTCTCTTCTATGTTAGTGGATTTAAGCCAATGGTGCTTAATAAAATTTAATAAACTGCTGCTAAATCGAAAACTCACACTGAACACTTTTGTTTTCTAAATTGATCCGGATCAAGAAATCTTAAAAAATAACGTAAGCTATCAGCTATCAGCTTTCAGCTTTCAGCTAATGGGCTACAGATGGTGCTACTAGATCGGTACTTTTGAATAAGCGATGCAGCTTCGGAACAGGGGGTTTCCCCCACTCGCGCTTTGCATCAAGACAACAGCTAACCATTGGTTTAATCTGAGTTAAGTCACAGGTTAGAACCCTGTTCCACAAAGCTGTTCGCCCAGCGTGAGCCTTTAGCTGACGGCTGACGGCTGACCGCTGACCGCTGACCGCTGAACGCTCAATGCTTACCTGAACTTGAACTTGAAGCTTGAGCACAGCATAAAGTAATGGGTAATAGGAAATTGGCTTACAATTCCCCATTACCCATTAGCTTGTCTTAAATTACCAACTAACTATCCTGTAGCCTTCTTTTTGGCTTGTTGATAGTAAAAACCAGGCTTTGAGATTGGTACAATGCTACAATTTAACCGTAACTGTCTTGACCTCGGTGTATTGCTGCAAGCCATACTCCCCAAGTTCACGACCAATGCCAGACTGCTTGAAACCACCGAAGGGAGCAGCGGCATCAAAAACATCGTAGCAATTCACCCAGACAGTACCAGCACGGACATTGTTTGCGATCGCATGAGCTTTAGTAATATCCTTTGTCCATACAGCTGCGGCTAAGCCATACATAGTATTATTTGCCCGCTGAACCACTTCATCAATATCTTTGAACTTAATAATGCTCATCACTGGTCCAAAGATTTCTTCTTGGGCAATCTTCATCTGATCTTGGACATCAACAAACACTGTCGGTTCGATGAAGTAACCGCGATCGCCAACTCGGCCACCACCACACAACATCTGAGCTCCTTCCTGCTGACCAGACTCAATATAGCCCATCACCTTATTGAACTGTTCGAGATCCACTTGGGGACCCTGTTCTGTGTTGGCATCAAACGGGTCACCAACTGTACGATTTTGTGCCCGTTTCACACACTTGTCTACAAACTCGTCATAGCACTTCTCTTCCACAAACAGCCGCGAACCAGCACAACAGCACTGTCCTTGGTTAAAGAACAGGGCAAAGTGAGCGCCCTCAATGGTTTTATCCATGTCAGCGTCAGCAAAGACAATGTTAGGACTCTTACCACCAAGTTCTAGAGTGACCCGCTTGAGGTTACTCTTAGCTGCAGCTTCCATAATTAGATGCCCTACCTCAGTGGAGCCGGTAAAGGCAACTTTATCGATATCCATATGATGTGAAATCGCAGCCCCAGCGGTTGGTCCATAGCCTGAAAGAAGATTCACCACACCAGGAGGGAAACCTGCTTCGATAATCAGTTCACCGATCCGCAACGCTGATAAAGGAGTCTGTTCCGCCGTTTTCATCACCACGGTGTTACCAGCTGCCAATGCTGGGCCTAACTTCCAAGCTTGCATCAACAGTGGAAAGTTCCAAGGAATAATCTGACCAACCACTCCCACAGGTTCATGGCGCGTGTAGCAGAAGTAGGGTCCGCTGATGGGAATTGTTTTGCCTTGAATCTTATCTGCCCAGCCAGCATAGTACCGATAGCAAGCAATGACTAGAGACAAATCTGCATTAAACGAATCACGATAGGGCTTCCCATTGTCTAGGGTTTCCAGCCGTGCTATTTCTTCCTTGTTTGCTTCGATTAAGTCAGCTAGCTTGTAGAGTAACTCCCCCCGCTGGGTGGCCGACATTTTGGGCCAGTCTCCACTGGTAAAGGCTGTCCTAGCCGCCACTACTGCTTTATCAACGTCTGGGGCATCAGCCTCAGCCACATCACAGATCACCTCTCCTGTAGCAGGGTTAATCGTCTCGAATCGTTTCCCAGAGACGCTCTCTACCCATTCGTTGTTAATCAGCAGCTGAGTTGGGCCGATTTTGACCGTTGGCTGTGGTCTTGTCTTTGGTGTAGGGGCGGTGACCATAATCGTCTTCTGTCGTTAAGTTTATTTTTTATGACATTCTCAATTCTAATGGTGGATTGTCAACTTAAAATTTAACTAAAAATATATATTTTATTAATATTTTATTTACGATTGTTAACTAACTTTCAAGTTTTGCTTAATTTTGTTAACACTATAGCCAGAGTATCCCTAAGTATCCCTATGGTAATATCTATAGGGGCTATGATATTAATGAGGTTGTACACACCTATTTTTTACCTGTTCCCTGTTCCCTATTCCCTATTCCCTAAAATCCAAAACTTGTGTACCTAAGCTATTTGATTATTTGATAAATGCTATAAAATATTACTATCCAATCACCCATTACCAATATTGGGTTGAACTCCATAGGTTTTAAACTTTTCTATAACTATCTGCATTTCTTCCTCACTCAATAATTGAGGTTCTCCATAAATTTTGTTAACGCTGATGATTTTGATATAGATTTGAGCCAAGGTTTCTAGCTCTTGTGCGACTTTCAGAGCGTGCCTTAGATCTTTTCCACAGGCAATCATACCATGATTTTTTAACAAACAGGCAAATGAATTGCCCAGTGCTTTTAGGGCGTTGTTGCTAAGTTCTTGAGTGCCAAAGGTAGCATAATCAGCTACCTTTATACTGCTCCCACCTATCCTAGCAACCATATAATGAAAGCTGGGTATGGGTATACCCATACAAGCCAGTGCTGTAGCATGGATACTATGAGTATGAACAATAGCATTGACATCGGAACGATTCAACAGTATGTCATAGTGAAATCGCCATTCACTGCTGGGTAAATAACGATTATTATCAGCAAAAACAGGTTGTTTGTCTTTGCCGAAGTAAATTTTGCAGATTTTATCAGGAGTTAGGTCTTCGTAGTCTAGTCCACTGGGGGTTATTGCTATTGCCTCACCGATACTGTCTCTAACCCTGACACTCACATTACCACTGGTACCTTGATTGATACCAAGACTGTTCATGCGAAGACAGGTATCAATGATCTGCTGGGCGGTTATGGTTTCAACAGGGATTGACTTGATGATCATACTAAGTTGCACCTGATCCGGGAATTTGGGGACTTTGTCAACAATCCTATCCCCCTTGAGCACCACAAGGATATAGCAATCCTAATTTCTAGGTGAACAATACTTCCCTAGTTCGTTAATTTGAGTTGCGAACTGTCACTGTTGAGGAATCATACAAGATTGCTATAGACACCGATGCACCGATAATCCAACCCTATCTTAATCTGTTTATCAGTATTCTTACCCTTGCTGCAATCAGAATCAATTGCTATGTATAGCCATGGTAATTAATTTATTGACAATAATGGATACTATTCTTCAGGTGCGACCCGTGGCGAATTTAATTCGCCAAGTAAGAGCGCACCTAACCATCTTCCCCCTCCTGCCCCTCTTTCTCCTTTTAACCATCTTCCCCATTTTCCGGCTCTTCCGGTGAACCGCAACTCAAATCGGATTGCTACACCATGAATTAAAGCCGAGAGACACTCAACAACAAAAGTCGCCTACCACTATGGCAAAAGCAATAGGCGACTAACTCCTCTCTATGGATTAGATAATTACATCAATTAGGTAACATTGGCAACAAAGGATTGGTACTTGACCAGATAAGCGATCAGCTGTTTGGCTCTTTGACAGTAGCTTGAACATCCACGCTCTGAACACCTTCAACCTGGATTGCCAAAGGTGCAATCTGACTCAATTGATCATCAGACGATACTTTTCCTGAGATAGTTACCATTCCCTCTGCCGCTTCAACTTCCAACTGGGTATTGGGGAGCTTGGTTTCTAAATTATTAAGTACTAAACTGGCTAGTTGGTCATCTTCATCAAGGTTTTCTAAATTACCCAAGGCTTGATTTGGCTCTTGAGTAGTTCCAAAATTTACCTCGATTTCCTTTCGGGTTTCTTGAACCATGGCATCCCCTTGGTTTCCTTCAGACCGTAAGGTGACTAGTTCTTCATCGTTTTGATCTATAGAGTAGGAGGGTTCATCACTTGTTTTAGCTTCATCGCAAGCAGCAGCACCAAACAGAATCACTCCACCTAGTAAAATTGGCATCAACTTATTCATCTTTAATTTCTCCTTGTTCTCTCCTTGTATTTACTCCAATCGAGTCCGGTTAATCACTTCGTATTCAGGTAAATCGCGACGTGTTAAGTGTTAAGTATTCAGTGAACATTGACACTATTAAATTTCCGAAAAAACCTGAATAATAAGTAGTCAAACGGACGGGATATAATTCCCAAAAACACCAAACTTATTGAGCTGAATTTTCTAAATCTTAATTTGGCATGACTCCTGTTGGTTTTGGTTCCGATTGAGCATGAGATCTTGAGGGCAAAATTACATGGTTAACAACATGCATAATGCCGTTAGTGGCTTCAATATCTGCTTGAGTTACCTGGGCATTGTTGACATTAACATTACCGTCTTCACCCACGTGTACTGTCACCGCTTTTCCAGCCATAGTGATAATTTCTCCCGACTGGATTTCACTGCTAGGAACTGCACCACTTACAACATGATACTTTAGCAGCTTTACCAGTACCTCTTTGTTTTCTGGTTGTAGTAGACTGTCTAAGGTATTTGCTGGCAGTGCAGCAAAAGCGTCATCGGTGGGAGCAAAAACAGTGTAGGGTCCTTCACCTGCCAAGGTTTCCGTTAAGCCCGCTGCCTCAATTGCTTTGACAAGGGTTTGGAATTGATCATTGCTCGCAGCTTGCTCTACAAGGTTACTGGTTGTAGATTCAGTGTCAGCGGTAGCTGGCATTTCTACCTTTTCACCCTCTTGAACGGGTTTGCTCAAGGAATCGGGGGCACTTTCTACCATAGACTCAGTTGCACCATTGACAGGATCTTTAACTGAGTTTTCTGTTTTTTCTTGCGCTATTGCCGGGAAACTGATCAGAGCACTTAATCCCAGAATACCTGTTAGCAATTTAATGGGAGTTTTCATTTAGATCATCTCTCCTGAATGCTAGGTATGGTTGACGCTTTCCAACTAAACGGCTTCATATTTTGATATTATTACCCAAAAGTAAAAAAGTCGGTAAGAAATTTAGAAATTAGGGAGTATAAATTAGGGAGTAGGGAGTAGGGAGTAGGGAGTAGGGAGTAGGGAGTAGGGAGTAGGGAATATGGCCTCAAAAATTATCACAATTAATTCCTACACGGATCTCTATATAATTCTTTATAATTCTTTCAAAAGAAAATCCCAACCTAGAGCCTATATTCCTAAACCAGCGGTAAACGTATCTGAAAGCAGCTACCAACCCCAACCTGAGACGTAAGGGTGATTTTTCCCCCATGACTGTGAGTGATTGCTTGAGCGATCGCAAGTCCCAACCCCGTACCCCTCTCTCGGTGAGAACGAGCTTTATCCGCACGCCAGAAGCGATCAAACACAAACGGCTGATGTTCAGGGGCAATACCAATGCCAGTGTCCTCAATCATGACCAGGGCATAGCGATTCTGTTTGGCAACAGTAAGAACCACTTTTCCTTGAGGGGGTGTGTATTGCAGGGCATTCTCTAACAAGTTGGAAAATAAACGGGTGAGTTGCCCTTCATCCCCAATTACAGAGACTGTTGTCAGGCCGTGATATTCTAAGGTAATCTGCTTATCTTGAGCAAATGATTCTAACAATTCCACCAAATTATGCAAAACTGTATTGAGGGAAATGGGGACTGACTTTCGGGTCGGAATTGACAAGGCTGCATCAGTGCGAGCTAAAAATAGTAAGTCTTCTGCTAAGTGGCTCATCTGGTCTGTAGCGCTAGCAATAGCCACTAACTTCTTAGCATCCTTGGGATGAATGCGCTCAGGATGATTTCGCATCACATCCACAGAGGCTTTAATTGCTGTCAAAGGACTGCGCAATTCATGGGACGCATCAGCAGTAAACTGTTTAAGCTTTTTAAAACTTTTCTCAATCGGCTCAAGAGCTTTCTGGGTCAGCCAAAGTCCACCAATACCAACAAACCCTAGAGCGATCATTCCTCCCATTCCTAATCCCCAAAATAGTTGGCTTTGGACAATTTCTACATCCTCTGTGGATTGACTGGCTCGAATATAGCCCTCTAGGGATGGTTGGCTTGGTTTCGAGGTGTCCTTAAAAACAGAAATTGTAAACGTCCTAATCGGCTCTGATGTCTCAGGGAGTTCTAGAGTCAACGAACCCAGTTTTGGCGGGAAAGTCAATACAATCGCACCTCGCCTTGCCAATAGTTTCCCCTGATCATCAAACCATTCTAAGCTTTGTTTGTCTCGGTTAAAGATATCTCGCCAGGGGACTTCATCAACTTGTTCAATGTATTGACTCCCTTTAACTTCTACTTCAGTAAATGAGGGGGCAGCAGATTGGGCTAAAGTCTGTAGTTTTTTGTCAAGTTGCTGGTATAGACTCTGTGTTAAAAAAACATACACACCCGCACCAAATACACTCAAAATTGCGGCCATTACCATCAGGTAATACAACAAAAGACGCCAGCGCAAACCTTTAAACATCTGGTAATTAGTAATTAGTAATTAGTAATTTTAGTAATTGGTAATCGTTAACTGACCCAACTATACTTGATATCATTCGTTGCTTCACGAATGCCGTCAACTTACCCTACGGGAAGGCCAAAGGCGAACAACCTGCCAACTTTCAACCTACCAACCTTAAACCTGCAACCTACCCTACGGGAACGCCAAAAGCGAACAACCTTGGCCAAAAGGCCACGCGCTTCGCAGCAAAGCGGGACTTCGTCCATCCCGTTCAACCTGCCAACTTTCAACCTGCCAACTTTCAACAGTAACAACTGAATATTGAATTAGGGATTTTCTTTGAGACGATAACCCAAACCATAGACTGTCTCAATCAAATCAGAGGGAGCTCCTGCTGCGTCGAGTTTCTGTCGTAAACCTCGGATATGAGCTTTAACGGTTGCTTCTTCTGGTAGTCGTTCAAAGGACCATAGGTTTTCCAGGATTTGAGCACGGCTAAACACACGGCGAGGATGGCGCAGGAAAAATTCTAGCAGAGCATACTCTTTCGGACTTAGGGACAAGAGACGGTCTTTATAGAAGACTTCACAGGTACTGGGATCAAGGCGGAGGGAATCCCATTCCAGTACAGGTGGTAAGGTAGTATTTCCCCGGCGCAGTAAGGCCCTAATCCTAGCGGACAACTCTCCTAAATCAAAGGGTTTGACTAGATAATCATCTGCACCAGCATCCAGTCCTACAATTTTATCACTGATGGTATCCCGAGCCGTCAGCATTAGAATGGGAGTAAGGTCGCCTTGGGAGCGCAACTTGCGGCAAAGGCTAATACCATCAATCTTTGGCAGCATCACATCTAACAAAATTAAATCATAGCTGAAGCTCTCTACTAGTTCCCTACCCTCTTGACCATCATTGGCAACATCCACGACATAATGCTGGTCGGTGAGGTCTTCAGCAAGGGCGTCGGTAATCCGCTCATCATCTTCTACTAGTAAAATCCTCATCTTCAGTACCTCTAACTCTAAATGATTACCTGACTTTTATCTTTGATTATGACCAATTTTTTGACAACTGTAGAAAAATTTGGGAGTTTTCCATGATACTGGTAAAATGATTGATAGTAAGTCAGGTTAATCAGTTACCAAATAGTGCCGGTATTTTTGGGAATGGCTTATGGGGAATCGTCAACTACAGCATTATTAGTTGATATCTAGAAATCAAACTAATAAAAATAGGGAACTTCGGCTCAGCAAAGTAGCGCTTTTTGATACTGTTTTCGTCAATTATTTTTCCCTTGTCCAAAGTTCTTTTGTCCGCAGTTGCCGACAACTGCGCCCAAGTCTAATTAGTAATTATTCTCAATCATGGCACGACTTACCCAAGGGCACTGGGAGGGTTAGCCGATCAGTACGATTATGATCAAATATGATCAAAGTGTAAAGAATTATTTCGAGCGGGTTCCATGAAACGCATTGTACTGATAGCAGGATTTGAATCCTTCAACGCTGACTTGTACCGCAAAGCTGCTGAGTTAGCTAGCTCCCGCTGTCCGGAACTGGATATTAGAGTATTTAGCGATCGCG
>NZ_JAAHHZ010000205.1:0-8867 GCF_010672005.1 Moorena sp. SIO4A5
AAGATAGACCCAAGTTTTGCCCTTGGACATAATAATCTGGGCATGACTTGGAAGGCTTTGGGTCAGATGGAAAATGCGATCGCATCCTATCAGCAAGCGATTCAACTTAACCCAGAGTATGGAGAGGCTTATCAAAACTTGGGAGTGGTTTGGCTTAAATTGGGCAAGGTTGATCAGAGTTTATCGGTATTTAAAAAAGCGATCGCACTTCACGAAACCCATAACCCAGCTGAAGCTCAGCGTCTTCGTCAGGGACTTTACGCTATGGGATTTCAGGTTTAATCTTATTAATTATAAGATTAGTTATAAATTAGTTTCAGGGCTTTACTCGTTTCAAGCTTTACCTTAACATACTAGGTAATTAAGACCCATCAATTGTTAATTTAAGTTTTCATAAATCCCTTACAAACACACTAGATAAACTTTCAATATATGGTATTTTGGGGTTTGTGTCTTCAGCCAATCATAAGCATATGCTGAATGCTTACCTTTAGCTAATTATCTGACATTTTCAGCCAACCAAAAATCCGATATACTGTTAACTCTAGGTTAATATCCTCTAATACAGAAGGGTGATTGTTACCTAGTAACAATTCTGGTTGTTGACCCGGTCTAAACACTAAAATCGACCTATCGGCAGGATCAATTAACCAACCTAGCTTACAACCATGTTGTAAGCAATAGAGAATATTGCCAATTAATTGGTCAAAGTTACCATATCACCACACCAGCGCTATTAAATCTACCTTAAGGAAGAGATACGCCCCAGCTACGGCAAATAAGATGCTCTGTGCCCTCCGGCGGGTACTAAAAGAGGCGGTTAGGTTAGACTTGATTGACCTAATTGATTACTCTAAAGCTGTGGATTTAGTAACTATTGCTAATCATCGTCAACTTCGGGGTAGGACATTAAGTAAAGATGAGATTATTGACACTCCCCGCCCGCTTATGGACGGGGATTCTTGCTTCTACGAGGTGACTTGTTTAACCAGGCCGGAGCCAGAAAAAATAGAGGTCTCATCTCCACAAGCGTACTTGGTCTATGACCCAGGTTTCGGTGTGCCCCACCGTACCTAATCTAGTTAACAAGTTAGATAAACTTTTTATTGATATTATGTTTTCGTAGATATCCAAATCGTTAGATTTGATTATGCAATAAGCTAGTCTCTTAGCTTATTTTTTACATCATCTACTTATTTTACTATCATGTTTATCTAGCTCATTACATTGTTTTTATCTTAACACGATGCGATCAAACCGTCAAGTCTTAATTTCAAAAAAAGCCGTCCTATAAGGACGGGGCTTTAAACCCAAATTTTTTGGTAATTAATTTATTAGCTGTGTGCTTGGGAGATACCAGTCCTAGTGGGGCTAGAGATGCTGCTTTAATTGGTATCCTGCGGGGTGCTGGTTTACGGCGGGCTGAAGTGACTCATTTAGAGTTAAGGAATTTTGACCCAGGCACAGGAAAATTGGAGGTGTACCGGGGCAAAGGGAGCAAGGATAGGCGGGGGGAGGAGGTGAAACGCAGGGCGGTGCAGAAGTTGGGGTTTTAGATTAGCACTGCTGGTGTTTCTTCAAGGGCTGGATGGGCAGATCGCGCAAAAAGCCAAACCTCAATCACCTTTGCTCTGTTGCCAATCTTCTAACGCACGAATCACGAAGCTAGCTGCAGGATGATCTAGTAATGAGTCTAGTGCTGATGTTCCTCCGGCTTTGAGGGCACTGAGAACTCTTGAGGTGAGTTTTGGGTGACTGTCAATTTGTTCAATCGCTTCAGTGGCGATCATCATTTTACCTTTAGTAGTACCGGTAGAATAGGTCTTTTCCAGTTGTTCTAGTAGGGCTTGAATTTCTGCTGCTGCGTCGGCTAGGGATTGGTTTTTCCCTGCAGCGTAGTAATTGCCTTGGATATAGTCACCTTTGATATTTTCGTTGTAATTTCCGCCACCGGTGTTAATGTTGCGATCGCCACTCATACTAACTTCTCCTTAATTAATTTCAGTTTAATCTCCTGCTACTCACAGGATGACAAGAAGGTTAAAACTTTGAAATAAGCTGGTTTTGAGCACATAGACCTAGATAATAAAATGAGATATTGTGATTATTATTATAAAAATAAAAGCTTAATTGATAGCATTAGTAAGACTTAACTAAATTAAAAAGATAGCTCTCAACCCACGTTGATAATTGAGCGGAAGCTCCCCTTTCCTTAAGGAACAATTCTAGCTCTACAGTCGGCCACACTAGCTGCTATGAATCTTTCCAATTGTCCCAAAGACTTGTTCAGAAGAACTGCAACTTCTGCACGAGTAGCATCTCTATTGCCTCTATAAGTGCGATCATGATATCCAGCTTCTGATCCATATTTCTCTACAAGCTCACGTAAATCTTCGTAATACCAATCACCAGGAGAGACATCCCGCAAGGAACCTACAGAAGGAGTTTGTGCTATTGGGTAGCTACTTGATGAAGCAATTATTTGATTGTCATTAAGATTATACAAACTTTGCTGATTCAATTCAGAAATTCTCTGTACACGACTGGCCACAATGGGCTCAAATCCCGCCAAGAATCTAGCCACAAAAACTGCCATTTCTCCTCTTATTACACTTCTTGCTCCCTCAAATTTACCTCCAAAAGCTAAGTAATCATTACCGGTTAACCAGCCAATGCTCTCATAAGACTTGTAATACCAATTATCTTTTTTTACATCATCAGGCAAAGTAAACGAACGCAAAGAAGGCTCAGTGGAGGTGCATACCTGATTGTTCTGAGCCAATTGGTTGATTTCTTCTTCGGTCATTTGTTTTGTTAATTCGATTTGTTCTTGAATAGTTGCCTCCAATCCTTTAAAAATTACCGTCAATGCTTTGGCTTCTAAATCAACCAATTCAGCTCTAGTCATTGCTCTGTTAGGGCGAAATGTACCATCCTCGTAGGGATAAATAATTCCGTAAGTTTCAACTAAATTGCGAAGATCTGAGTAATATGAATCACCAGGAGAGACATCCCGTAACTGATTTACATTGGTGGCTGGGGAAGTTTGATATAGTGGATGAATTTCTGGTAGAGCAACAGCGACTTCATTGATGGAATCAGGAGGTTGAATAACTTGGGGACGGGTGGCTAAAAAGTAAACTAGTGAGGTTAGAGGAGCTATGACGATTAGAAAATTTCCGATTACCTGACGATATTTCTTAAGAAAGTTAGCTGCAAGGGAAAGTCGGGAAAAATTAGCCCTAATCTGTTCAGGAATTGGTAAATTAACCCCGGCTACTTTGATTCGATTATTTTCATCCAGCACAGCAGTGAGGAGCTTGGCTGCTCCCTTGGCATCTCCCTGTGCAAAGTCCCTCATACCACGTGCGTAAACCAATAGGGATTTATACTCAGATAATTCTTCGGCGAAGGTTTCTATAACAGAGGTAAGACGTATCCATTCTGGTAGCTCCTCCGCACCTAAATTAGCAAGGGTAGAAGCTAGTTCACGAGCTGCTTGTCGAGGGTCAAGATAGGTTAAGGCTGTCCATCTTTGAGCTTTAGCAAAGTCACTAATATCAATATCTGGACTATTAAGTTGCGATTGAACGTAGGTGAGTAGAAAGTTAGAAACTTCCTGAATACGATGTTTACCAAAACGGGAATCCTGCTTACATCGACTCAATAGTTCTTGGCGCGTCGATTCATCCATTTCGTAGATTTCATACCCCACCTCGTCACACAAACAAGAAAACAATAAATCTGTTACCGCAACCCAGGGAACATGGAGATCTACACCGTTGAGATCCCACTGAAAATCTGCCCACAAGCGATATAACAAATTGGGGGTAAGGGCAAGGGGAACTGCTGCATGATAAGCCAATTGAAGATGTGCCTCGCCGTACCGATGGCGAAAATAAGTGATACGCTCTGTCGCTTTATTAGAGCTAGTTTCTAAGAAATTTACTTGGGACTGAACCATCAGAACTAACCTGAATTATCAATAGAATGGGAACGTCCGCGTAAGACATCAATTGCTTGATCTAACCCCTGGCGACTGACCTCAAACATGGGTACGAGACGGGCAATTTCTTGAGCAGTAGTTTCTAACCAGCGACCTTGGGGCATGGGATTGAGCCAAGCAATCTGACGGACTCTCAATCTAGCTTGGTCAAGGAAGTTTTTTGTTAGTCGAAGGCGTTCTGGGTTAAAACCTCCACGGGCTGCCCCAGCATCACTAACAATTAATACCGTTGCCCGCGTATGATGAAGGCGAGCGAAAACACTAGAAATAAGCTCACCCTTCAGAAGATCTGGATCTTGATATATGTATTGAATGGGGCAGTTATGGAAGTAATAAATACCTGCGTTTCCTAAGCGACCCTCACGAGCAGCAGTTTCAGCTAGTCTTTGGGATAGTGAGTGAAAGGTAATCATAGACCCCTCTCTATCTATCAAGAGTAAAAGTTCAGTTCGATTTACATAACGGGGAACCAGCACAGGGTTCAATAGGCTTCCTTGACGTGCAGCTTGCTCCACAGTGGCTTCAAGATCTAGTTCTACTGGTGGCCCTTCCCTGACTGAATGACGAAGATACCTCCAGCTCTGCTTCATTTGTCTACGAGTAATGGGCAAAAATTCGGTGTTGGAGGAGAATCTATCCTTTAACAAGACCTGAGCCACTTGGACTTCATCTTCCATTTCACGGACGAACTCCGAAGCTGCATTAGGTTGTAAGTATCCATCTGCTAATTGAGATAAAGAATTATCATCCCTTGTCAATTTTTTATCCCTTCCTCTAAGAATTAACAGACATCCAGAAGCCAAGATTCCTGTGAGCAAAACACCCCATAAATAAGTAAGGTCAAGTTCTGTTGATACTATATCAACAGGAATTGGTTGATTTTCTGGTGGAGGGGGGTCAAGAGGAACTTCTGGATCACTTACCGGGGGCGATGAAGATGGTGGCGGGTCTGGTGTAACAATGACTTGATCGGGAGGTTCTACAACTGGGTATCGCGGTCTAGAAAAGCTCCACCAGATAGTTACTGAGCCAAGAACAAATATTACTCCGACAATAATGTAGCGAATTATCTCTGAGTTCTGACGCTGAGTTTCATTATTGTCTTCTACATTCTCAGATACTTGCGAAGGAGACGGTTCACGGGCCCTTTCTTGATCTACTAATTTTTCAAAATAATAATTAAAAATGTGTAACTCATCAGGGGACTTGACCCATAGAACCCGACACAACCGAGCCAGCGCTTCATGGTCAGCAGTACCTATACCCTGTTGCAAAGCCTTTAGCACTAGTCTATATTCGCCAATACCAATAGGCAGACCTACTGCCCGTAACTGGATAAAGAGATCTAAGAGTGGAAAATTATCCATCACTCTGATTCCTCTTCTGATAGCGAATTTGCTCTTCCCTGCTTTTTAAGAGCGCGCCCAAATAAGGAAGTTCACCTTCCAACTTAGCTAAAGCTATATCTTGAGGTTCAGGATGCAGAGCTCTAAACCAGTCAATTAATTCGCTCGTACTTACAACTTTGCCACGACCACCTTCATGCTTTTGCATTTCTTGGCGCAATTGCTGAAAATTATCTACAGCTTTTTCCACTAAGACTTCTTGTGCAGTGGGAAAATGAGCTTTAATTATCTCAATAAGTCGCCCTCGATGAGGAAATTCAAGATAGTGAAACAAACAGCGACGTAAAAAAGCGTTTGGCAAATCTTTCTCGTCATTACTGGTAATGAGAACAATAGGTGGATGTTTAGCCCGAATTTCGTCCCCAGTCTCTTCAATGATGAATCTTCTCTCATCAAGCTCTAGCAACAAATCATTAGGAAAATCGATGTCAGCTTTATCAATTTCGTCAATCAGCACTACAGTACGGTGATCTTTGACGAAGGCTCGTCCTATGGGACCTAATCGAACATAGCTAATAGGTCTTTTAATTCGCTCTAGTTCTTTTGGTAAGATTTGTCCCGTTGCTGCAAGCTGTGCATCTCGTAAGCGTCCAACAGTATCATAGGTATACAAACCATCCCGTGCTCGGCTTGTAGACTTAACATACCAAGCTTCAAATGGTAAATTGAGAGCATAGGCTACAGAGTAGGCTAATTGGGTTTTGCCACAACCTGGTTCTCCCTTAAGCAGTAGGGGACGTTCGAGTCGGATAGCTAAATTAACTGCTTCGGTCAAGTCATCACTGGGTAGGTAGGGCAATATCGGTCTACCTGATGAATCCAACACTCCAGGTTTAGGTTGCGTATCACCAGTGTATTTCGGAGCATCATTTTCTCTCACAATTTCATCCATTTTTCTGACTCTTCATACCAATCAAAACCACTGCGGGCACAGATTTGTGCTAGTACATACTCTGGAATACCCTGTTCACTGTTCTCTAAGATATCCCTAACTACACCATCAACCTCATGAGTCAGTTCAATTGGCAGCTCATTAAACTCATTCACAATCCAATCAGCTAACTCTTCATCGGAAAATTCACTAATTTTAGGTGTTTTTACAGGTTCTCCCAGTTTTCTTGGGTCCACTTTATCAGAGAAAAGATTGTCTAAATTAGCGACCGAACCTTCATAATCTACCAAAAACATCAGTAGTTGAGAATTTCCTGTGTGAGCTCCAGCCTCCCTAACCCTATCAGCCAAGGGGCGCCAGAATTCACGGACTAGCTTATGTAAATAGCTTTCCGGTATAAGGTTTACATCATGAAAGACCAAGAGGACATTCTGAGTTTTCCAGCACTGATAGACTCTTTCCACAATTTCTGACGGTATAGGCTTGTTCGTTCGTAAGCCAACTCTATTACTAAGTTCGCGCCAAAGCGAGTTAATATCATTCCTCCGTACTTTACGCCCAAAGTCAATTTTTACTACTTTGCCTGCGATGCTGTTGGGAACATACTGTTCTACTAAGCGATTGAGCAACCAACGCTGTCCATAATCGGGAGAACCGTGAATTAAGAAAGCTGACACTGACTGAGCTTGAACTAATCTAAGAAATGCACGGACTTGATTTTTGTAGCCTAGTTTCAACAAAACCTGATAAAGTTGCTCTCGGTTTAATTGCTTCCAAATCCTCTCAAGCGAGTCTATAGAAATTGCCACTCCTTTTGTGCCCTCATCTTCTTGGTAACTAACTACCCCTAAAACGTACCCACTGTTTTCATCAATTACTGGTGAACCTCTGAAACTAGATTCTAAAGTATTGCCCTCAGTCAAGTTTAGCTCCCAAGCTTTAATTCGCTCACCCGAGTGCTTAAACTTTAGCCCCACCTGTTCGCCTAGGATACCCTGTAGGGGTTTGATCCAATGCCCCTTACCATTGTCAAACGATTTAAACCCAACTGCACTAAAAGGACAGCCTTTTTCACCAGATGCCTGTAATTCTAGTGGTGGTTTGCCGTACAACTCATCAACTTTTAGAACAGCTAAGTCGAGGTCTTTGTTCTCTCCAGAAACCACTTGGACAGCAGCAATGCCATCAACCATTATTTGATCTGCTCCACCAACACCCCTAACCACATGGGCACAGGTTAAAACATAAGAAGTACTCCCTGAGTGGTTAACGATAAAACCTGAACCAAAACTATTGATGTCAGGATTTGCGCTAGTGATTAAAACAACTGAATCCTGAATATTGTCCCAGTATAAAGCTTTTTTATGTCTGTTTTGCAAAACATTGAAAACATTTCCTTGGATATAATTTCCTTGGATATAGTTACCCTTAATTTTTTCATTATAATTGCCATTGCCCATATTTATTTTGCGGGCAATAAAGTTTATAATTTTCCTGAAGAATTCAAAGATGCCTAAGTAAATAGCCATAGACCGCATCTAGCTCTTTCTGTATTATAGCACTACGCGCTACTGTTAGGAAAATACTATGATAGTATAATAAATATCAGAATAATTCATTGTAAAGAGTATGCCTGCATCCTATAGTTACGATTTGCGTTCAAAAGCCATCGAAGCCGTTAAACGAGGAAAAAAAATAGAGGTAAGCCGTTTTTTTTTATTAGTATAAATACATTAAACCTCTGGCTAAAAAAAGAAAGATAAACAGGAGACTATCAAGCTAGTCAAGCTGTAGGAGTAGGAACTATCCCCAAAATTGCCGATCTAGAAAAATTTCTAAAATTTGTCGAAAAACATAGTGACAAAACCCAAAAACAGATTGCTTAAATTTTGGAAAATAACGTGACACAACAAAATGTTAGTTATGCCATCAAAAAACTGGGGTTTACGCGCAAAAAAAAACTTATGGTTACCGACATATGAGCAGAAAAGACAAGAATTTATCAAAAAGCTAGAGGAAATAGAAAATACCAGAAAAGTTTATGTAGATGAAACTGGATTCGATAATAGAGAGGATTACCCCTATGGCTATAGTCCTAAAGGACAAAGATTTTATGCTCTAAAGTCGGTAAAAAGAATAGAAATAGTGAGTTGGCTATCTCCATTAAAAGAGAACCAATTATTGGCTCCTTTAACTTTTGAGGGTTCATGTAATAGAAATTTATTTGAAAATTGGTTAATACACTGTTTAATACCGAACTTAGAGTCAGGAGACATTATTATTATTGACAATTCCAGTTTTCATAAAGGATAATATATCAGATAAATTGTTGAAGAAGCCGGATGCTAAATTTGGTATTTACCAGCTTATTCACCAGATTTAAAAACAAGTTAAAATTGGTGGGCTGTTTGAAAAACATGGATGAAACAAAGAATTAAAGAATTTGATACTGTACGAGAATGTGTAGATGCAGCCTTCAAAAAATGTCCTAATGTATGCGCGTAGTGCTATACATGGAAAACGGGGCAAGACTTGGCTGGTTGATTAACCGAAAACAGCGAAA
>NZ_JAAHHZ010000206.1:0-8827 GCF_010672005.1 Moorena sp. SIO4A5
ACTGAAATAGCCGTGGATATTATTTCTACGGCTATTTTTTTTTTTGCTTTTTAAAAATATGAAATGCACCCCCTACTGCTCCCTACTCCCTACTCCCTGCTCCCTGCTCCCTGTTCCCTTTGGTATTGTATGCTCCCACTAGATACAGTTTCCGGTTTTGGACTGACCATAATGTCTATATTTTGACCTAATGCTACCAGAAAATATAATAGTTTTTCCAAGGGGAAACCCTGCAAGCGACCATTTTTTAAATCTGTGACTTTAGGAATATCAATTTTAAAAATTAGAGCAACCTCTGAATCAGATAACTGTCTCTCATCAAGAATATCGGAAATGAGTGAAGCTAGTTTAACCTTAGCTAACTTTTCTTGAGCATTACTAAATCCTAAATCCCTAAAAATATTTTCTGAGCTTACAGTATAGTCTGGCATTTTGTCTAGATCGTGGTGCTATCTAAAAAATAGCTTATGTTCCACTTTTACAACCACTGGCAAGATGCCAGTTCCACTTTTACCACCACTGGCAAGATGCCAGTTCCACTTTTACCACCACTGGCAAGATGCCAGTTCCACTTTTACCACCACTGGCAAGATGCCAGTTCCACTTTTACCACCACGCTTCAGGTCAATCTTGATCTAAAATATCAGAAGTGAAAGGACAATTCTGGGGGAAACTAACAGATGGATAATTCCTGCTCACCTTTTTCAGTGGATATCTGTAGCAATCGGAAAAGACCGATTCAAGATAAGGCTTGAGGCTAGGAGATTCAGACAACAGAAGATTAATCTGTTCTCTTTGTTCATCGATAGTATTTTCCCAGCCTCGATAATCAGGCTCTGAATCTACGTACTGCCTTTTTAGCAAATGTTCCATCAAAACCTTAAGTCGGCTCTGAAGCTCTCGTCTATCGGATCGTCCCAAGGATGCTATCTCCTCAATTAAATTGTCTATATCCAACTCATCAAAGTTTTTTGTTTTGAGTTGCTGGCAAGTTGTCTCAGTCCACAGAACGAAATCCTGATCATACAAGTCATGATTACTCATTGCTGGTTCATCCTTTTCTATTTTTTTTGTAACGATCAGAGCCTCTCCCGTTTTCAGGTAAAACTGCCTGCAAAAAATAACGCTACTCTTGAGGCTTTCAGAGAATAAATCAACAGCATAGAGTCAACTAATCAAGGGGCATCTCATAGTTGAAATATTCTCCTTTTTTATCCTATATCATGTCGGGATAATTACCCTTAATAAAAATATCCCTATCTCCCCATCTCCCCATCTCCCCACACTTCCCACACTTACCACTTTCCCTCTAATTATGGGTATTCAACCAAACTTGATATGAGGGGGTTTGGGCTTTGGGGGAGCTATAAAACCCCTGGGCTTAAGGAAGCTTAGCGGGGGATATAGGCTTTACAAATGAGTTGTAAAACTAGATTATAATTTTTTATAATCAAAACAAACGCTGTATTCCTTACTAAGGCTACCATATCCAGATTTTTATGTTCCCTAAAGCGTTTCATCCTATGTTTACATCTCAAATAAAAATGCTATACATGGACTCCCCCAAGTTAAGTTAAGTTACTCAATGTAACTTAACTTAACAATTAAAAGTGTTTAGCTTACCAATAAATAGTGTATAATATCTGCATACAGCTTTTCAACTGTAAATACTACTAACACTCAACTACCGCTACCGACTCTACCCCGATGCTACTCAACAGCAAAGGGTGATTGAGTGGATGGAAATCTATCGGACGACCTACAACTATGGGTGGCGATAGATTAAAGATTGGTGTAACAGTCGGCAAGAAAAAAACGACTCCCATAGCTTTGGATGTTTTTGGTTCATCTGTTATTAATGTGACGCAAGGAGCAGAGGTAGAAGCAATGTATTCTGGAGACTTGAAGCCTGATATTGAGGGTTTACAACAAGACGTTATTACACGACTGAAGGAAATCAGTGACCTGATGACGGATGCTAGTGAAATACTAGGAGAGGAGGGTTCAGGGAATAATTACACCCAATTGAAGCAGAAAGTAGATACTGCCAAACAGCAGGTGGAAAATCTGGAATTAGTCATGTCGATTATCGCGCCCATGAAGGCAGGTAAGTCTACAGCTATCAATGCGATTGTTGGGCGGAAACTTCTGCCTAGCCGCAGTGATGCCATGACCACACTCCCTACAGAAGTTGTCTTTAAAGCTGAATTAGAACAGCCAATTTTGAAGTTGAGTGAACCAGTAGTTTCTGTGTTTAGCAAGACAATTGAGGCTTTGCAGAGCAATCTTCAAGAGTTGGACACTGACGAAATGGAAAGTATGATGGCTAAGTATAGGCATCTGAATGACTTAGTTGAAAAAATCAAAAAACAGCCTTTAGCCTCACTAGTCCCTAAACAGGAAACCTTTGGCTTTAATAATATCCGGAAAACCCTGACTGCTTTGAATGACATTATCCGTTTGTGCAGCCTGAATGAAGTTGACGATCCTATTGGTAAACTTCTCTGTCTTAATCTTAAGTCTCCGCGCATTGAAACTCCCTTTTGGCAAGAAGAAGATGCTGATAAAACTGCAAAAATCGGTAATCTAGTAATTATTGATACCCCTGGAGGTACTGAAGCTGGACAAGAGCAGAAACTAAAGGCTGTAGTCACAAAGCAGCTCACAAAAAGTGCAGTTGTTTTGATTATGCTCAATTTTGGCGCAATGGGCAGAACTGCTGACAATAAAGTTGAAAGTGAAGTTGAAGAAATAAGAAATTTACAAGATAGTGAGAAGGATAACCTATACGTTTTGGTAAACCAGATTGACAGACGTGGTAAAAATTCCAGGACTCCTGAGGAAGTCAAGGACTTTGTCAAAGAGGCATATGGCATAGGTGATTCTGGCGAGAACAAAGATACAAATAGAGTTTTTGAAATATCAGCTCACTGGGCACTGTTCTCTGCTAATTTCTTTCTTCGAAAACTAGATAAAAATGAAGATGCAGCTAAAAATGATATCAAAATCCAACCAGATATTGCCAGAGATTTACTAGGAGCAGAGTGGGAAGACGATATTGAACATGCCTCCTTGGAGGAACTGAAACGTAAAGTTAGGAAGCTGCGAGAAAGATCAGGTTTTGATGATTTTATTAAGAAGGCAATGGAGGAGTTAATGCTCTCAGCAGCGCCTGAATCCATGAAGGCAGCACTTAAAGAAATTTGCAGCTACTTAAAGCATATCCCAAAGGATGTAGAACTTCAGATAAAAGCTATTAACCAAAAGGCAGCAGAAATAAAAAAGCAAAAAGATGCCTTACAATCTAAAATAAATGGTCTTGAGGATTGTCGCCATCGTCTGAAAGAACGAATAGAGGAAAAACAGGAACAACTTAATCAGAAGCTAGAGGCAATTCGTATTCCCCTAAAAAAAGCAGCAGAAGTGACTATTGACGATTATTTTTCACAGTCTCCAACCGACGCTTTACAAAAATGGGAAACATTTGCAAGTCAAATGGGTGTAGCAAAAAAGATTGTAGAAAAGAGAATCCAAGAGTTTATTTCTTTTGATGACTGGATTAAAAATTATTCAATTTTACAGTTCAAGTGGAATACTGATTATTCAGTTGAATTATCAAGTAAAGCAGATGCAGAAGAATTTCGTAGACTGGCAGTTAATTACGCAACTGTAAGAACAGAAAAGTTATTTGACAGTATTCGTGAAGCGACTGAAGAAGAACTAAAAAACTCCCGTGAAGAGCTGACATTATTATTAGATAGTGAGACAAAGCCAATAATTGAGGAGGCGAGGGAGCAACTGTCAAAAGGCTTCGATGTGGAAATTCCACCCCCACCGCCAGAACCAGACATAGACCTAAATTCTATTCAACCTTCAGTAGATGAGTTACCAGAGTATGGATACGAAGAAGTAGATGAAAACTACAGGCCATGGTATTTTTTTGGGTGGCTTGAAAGAACAAGGACAGTGATTAAAAATGTACAAGTAGGTAACAAATATATTGTCAACCTGAATGATTTAATTACTAAAATGAATGAAGTAATTAAGGAAAAAATTGATATAAACTATCAGGGAAGTCAAGAGTACATTGTTCAGCAATTTGAAAAGGATACTGAAACCTTTTTTCAAAATCTTCAACAGTACTTAGGTGGATACAAAGACCAGATGAAGGAGTCCCTGAGGAAGCAGGGATCTGAGGAAAAGCAAAAAACAGTGGTAGAAAACCTCAAGAATAAGTTAGCAGATGATGCTCGAGAACAAATCAAAAAGGTAGATATTATTCTCCAACGTATAGAATACTTCTTATCTCTAAATAATGGATAATTATAATATAACACATCTTCAAGAACTAGAGTCTCATCTTAAAGAACTAGACTCTCAGTATCAAGTCCCCATCCTGAGGGATAAAGCTCTGATTGACCTAATAAATGGTATTCAGGTCAACCGCGACCTCATCAGCTATGGTAAGAAGCAAAGGAGTCTGGGCCGCCTGTGGGACTTACTAACTGGCAGCGACTCCCAGCGCCAATCCCTCTTAGGTGAAAACCTAGTCGCTGGTCAAAATACACTGTACCAATGGGCATTAGAACTCACTTCTTCCGAAGATATTAGTCAAGTAGCACTGGCTGTTACCCAGGAAAAATTGCTGGAAGCCCGTGAGGCTATTCGCCGTCAGCAACAAAGGCTAAATATTCAACACCAAGAACTAAGAACTCTGCTGCAAGGTTTGACTAAAGAGATTGACTCACGTTTCCAGAAACTGGATGAAAAGATAAATAACCTAGAAGTAAGTACGGCTGCTCATCAGGAATTTGAGAGCATAATAACTTTCTGGGAAGCAAAGAGTACTTACACAAAGCTACCTTGGGTAGTACAGGTAGCCTTTTTAGCACGGCAAGTTTTCAGTGGTGCAGTTGCTAGCTATGAACTGAAATCTAATGATAAAAAACTTTATCGTGAGTGGTTCGTCAATCGAGTTGTCAAGTCTCCCAGAAGCCAAGAGATCCCGGACCCCCAAATGACTCCTCATAACCCATTCTGTTCCCTTGCAGACCTTCTAGAGAAAACTAGGTTAGACATGGCAGACAATGGCCGCACATTAGAATTCGCAGCAGCGTTGTTGGAGGTTCGGTCAGTGCCGCGAGAGCGTCTTTTAAAGACTCCTTTGCTATTCACTATTGGTACAACTCTGGAACTGGCCGCCCTCCCTCCTGAAGATATACCGCCAAAGCCCGCACATTGTGCAATTGAGCTATGTCGCGCTCACATTCAACACATCGACCAAACCACAGATCGAAGACAATTTGTCGAAACCATTGTGCATGAAACCGCTAATGACTGTATGGCAATCATGGCAACCCGTCCTACTATCACAAGTTGAGCTCTATGGAACACACAAACCCCAAATTTGGACTTGTACTAGCTGGTGGTGGTGCTAAAGGAGCATATCAGGCCGGTGTATGTAAATATCTTGCCGAAATTGGACTAGAGCCACAAATTATTGCTGGCACTAGCATCGGCACCCTTAATGGCGCTGTTCTCGCATCCAGTGAATCATTTGCGGAAGGTGTCAAGCGATTGAATAAACTTTGGGATCAATTAGGTCAAAAACAGGTTATCCGTCCCAATAAGAGTGCAGTTCTTAAAACATTAAGCTATGGTGCTAAAGCTTTTATCCCAAATCTGAGAACGTGGTGGTTTGATTTCTTAGTAAAGATAGGATTGCCCGAAGACCACAACGCAATCTTTGACCCTGAACCTGTAGAAACTCTATTACGCGAAGCCGTAGACCCGGCTAAGCTGCGAAAAGGTATTGAGTTATGGGCAACAGTATTTCCAGCACTGAAAATACCAGACTTAGACTACGATTTACTGATGCCCTTAGTCGATCTTTTGCGAGCCCAAGCTGGTACATCCGCCCGCTGGCTTCGGGTGCAGGATTGCCAAGATGATGAAACTCTCTATAATTTACTCCTTGCTAGTGCTGCCATTCCCTTGGCATTTCCTCAACGAGAAGTTAATGGTCAGTTCTATGTAGACGGTGCTTTGGGAGATAATATCCCCTTGGGAGCATTAGCCGATCGTGGATGTACTTTCGCCATTGTAATTCACTTAGATAACGGAGAAACCTGGAGCCGCCACGACTTTCCAGAGCAAGCCATCATTGAAATTAGACCAGAACAACAAATCAATAAATCGAATAGGCCAGTTATCGGTTTCATTGATAGTTTGCTAGACTTCAGCCCTGAACGCATCAAAGAACTCAAAGAGCGTGGTTATGAAGATGCCCAGCGTTGCTTGCAGCCAATTCTCGAAACCTTTATAGCGATTAGAGCCATGCGTGGTTCTCAGGAAAAACTGGTCAAACAGACATGGGAGTTGCACAATGACCGACCACTATTGGATGATTAAGGGTTGTGATAAATAAAGGTTGACCATTGATATAGTCAAGAGAAACAACCATGTACCCCAAGACGATCAACTGTCAACCTTTAACCAATAACTATTGCAATAGTGACTTCTAAACCAGCCACTTAAGACTAGAAATTCATTTCAGCAGCTTGGACTTTCTCAACTTGCTTCTTCTTAATAACTAGCAAGACTTGAGATAGCATAATCGCGCCGATGAATAGCATCAACCACTTAATCCGAGCTGGGTCTTGGAGGACCACTTCCACATCCCTTTGACCAAATCCACCAACATTAGGATCAGTACTCAGAGCTTGTCCTGATACTACCTTATCTCCTTCAGCAACCAGTAACTCTGGGCCAGGGGGAACCGTATCAACTACAGTCTCGCCGTCTGGGGTCTTGATAGTGACGTCGTAGCCAACATACTCTTCAAAGGTAATTTTGGTAATTTCACCAGTGGCAGAGGCATTGAAGGCATTATTATTGCTAAGGTTACCAGCGGGGTAAACCTGACCCCGTCCCCGGTTACCACCAACATGAAGCTGGTATTTACCAAAATAGATATTTTTCTCAGTTCTGGGGTCAGGAGAGAGAACTGGGAACACAATTTCTTGATACTCCTCACCTGGTAGAGGACCAACGAGTACTATATTTTCCTGCTCTTCGCTGTAAGGTTGGTAGTACATGTTTTCGGTTTCTTCTTGCATTTCCTCCGGAATCCGGTCAGGAGGAGCAATCTTGAAACCTTCCGGTAACATCACCACGGCACCGACCTGTAAGCCACCTTTAGAACCATCACCATAGACCTCTTGTGCTTCTAGGTCATAGGGGATTTTAACCACAGCTTCAAATACAGTATCTGGCAGTACCGATTGGGGAATTTCAACTTCTGTCGGTTTCTCTGCTAGGTGACAATTAGCACAAACTATCTTGCCAGTGGCTTCACGAGGGGTTTCTGGTGCAGTTTGCTGTGCCCAGAAGGGATAGGCAGCAGCTGACTGGGGAACTGCCAGGTCGCTGGCAAAGAAAAGGGCGACAGCTGCCACAACCAAAACGATAGCTCTGGCAATCATCCCCTTGCCACGGTTAACCATCACCGATACATCAGGTGTTCTCATCACTAAGCCAAAAAACTCAAAAATTGGTAATTTAAAAATTGCAACTTGTTAATTGCTAATGGTTGATTAGCACTAGTCAATTAACTAAAAACTAAGGACTAAGGACTAGAGCAATTAACTCCACCAGGGGTTTTCACCAGTGCGGAAATCAGTTTCTTTCCAGGTGCTGAAGACTAGGGTGTCGTTTTCTGTTACCGTGGCGTGTGCCAAAGCTAGAGACAAAGGCGCTGGTCCACGTACTACCTTGCCAGTATTGTCATACTGGGATCCATGGCAAGGACAGATGAACCGGTTCTTGCTAGCATTCCAAGGTACAACACAGCCTAAGTGAGTGCAAACCGCGTTGAGACCGTAAGCCTCAAGACCTTGATCTTCAGTAACAATCACATAGGTGGGGTCCCCTTTGAGACCTTGAGTCAGGGTGCGATCGCCTACATTGTGACTAGCTAAAAACTCGCTGACCTTGATGTCATTGCCCAAAGCATCTTTAGCTGTGACACCACCACCAGCCCCACCACTGGATGGGGGGATAAAATACTTAACGATTGGGTAGAGAGCTCCAACAAATGTGCCGGTAATTGTCCCAAACGCCAAGAGGTTCATAAATTGGCGACGCCCCATATCTGGAACGTCTGGAGAGCCAGAAGCTTGAGCCATAACTGAACGCCTAAAGGTATACTTTTTTTACAATTCTGGGAAAATTACCAGAATTTTTTGAACCCTGTTTTTATAACTGTAGTGTAATTTAACCACTGGACAGGGTTGCCCAAATCCCTGCAATATAAGGATTCACGGCTTGAACTATAAGTATTATTACATTCTTTTACGCTTTATCATAAAGTTAAGAAGCGTTGTATTTGTAACAAAATGTAAACATTAAGTTAGGGCAACAGGCTATGACAGGACAGGACTTGCACCAACTCCTGCTCAATAAGTGGGGACGCTCCTATGACATCCAGATTCGGAGGACTCAAGGGAAAATCTTTGTTCAGGTGATGTGGAAGTATCTGGAGCAGCAATCCTTCCCCCTTTCTGAAGCTGAGTACCTAGAGCATTTAGATACAGTAGCCAACTATATCCGAGGTTGGGGAGGAGCCAGCCAGGTGCAAGAGTTCATTAACAACACCCGTGAGCGTCCACGACTGGGGAAAGTGGTCAGTATTCCCATAGAACTAGGTGAGCGGTCCTCAGAATGGATGCTAGAGGATTTTTAGGGAGTAGGGAGTAGGGAGTAGGGTGTGGGGTGTGGGGTGTGGGGTGTGGGTAGTAGGGAGGTGTGGGTAGTTTAGACAACGGCC
>NZ_JAAHHZ010000207.1:0-8817 GCF_010672005.1 Moorena sp. SIO4A5
GAATCGGGAATCGGGAATCGGGAATCGGGAATCGGGAATCGGGAATCGGGAATCGGGAATCGGGAATCGGGAATCGGGAATCGGGAATCGGGAATCGGGAATCGGGAATCGGGAATCGGGAATAGTAATAAGATTTGATTCTCTGTTGATGCACTAGCTCATGGGAAGCAGGGCTGTTTCATTCTCGTAAAACATAGATAGGGCTAATTTTACCCATCTCCCCATCTCCCCATCTCCCCATCTCCCCATCTCCCCATCTCCCCATCTCCCCATCTCCCCACACCTCCTAAACTTCCCACATTTCCTACTCCCTACTCCCTACTCCCTACTCCCTACTCCCTACTCCCTTCAAACCTAATCACTCAACCACATGTAACCGTCGAGTAATCATAATCATCCCATCCCCCCGAATTAATATAGCTGAAATCCAGCGGTCTTCTGGTAACAGTGGGGCTCGGCCAACCTTAAAAATTCCCCCGGCAGCCAAAGATTCCAGGTCAATCTCCGTGGGATTAGTATAGCGCTTTGAGCTGACCGATTCTTCTATAGCTACTCCCAGCAGCAAATCATCTCCGAGGGGTTCGGTGACAATGGCATCAAAATTAAATCGCTGACCAATACGCACTTGTTCTGGTAACTTCACCGTTAGCTTGGGAGGATTGGCTCCTGATGTGATTTGGGAACGCTCTGCCAAAATGGTTGAATTGACAATTTTTTGGTTTTCAAAGCGCTGACGCGATCGCAAAGTCGATTCAAATTTCGTCTTACTAGCATCCTGTTCGTTACTAGTAATATAAGTCACAGTTTCTGCCACAATTGCGTTGCCCTCTTGCTGCCAATCCGTCAGTTCCGTGCGGTAATTCAACAAAGGGTAGCGCTGCCACAATTGAGTCAACGCTTCTGCCATCAACTGCCGACTTAAGCCATCGGAGTTAGTAAAATTAGCGCTATAGAATCCCAGCAACCCTTCAACATCCTTGCCATTAGCGAAGCGATCAATTTGGCTGAGGGTATCTTTAAGCTGAGGCGGTGCGGTTTCCGGACTATCTGCTTGGGCTTTCAGAGGAGAGCCGAGGGTCAACCCTGCCGTTAATAGTACAAATACTGACCAGTCCAAAGAAATAGACTTGACTTTAGTAGTAAAAGAGGATAGTCGTTGCAGTAAGGTTGCTGGATTGGTCATTGGTAACTGGTAACTGGTAATCGGTAACTGGTAACTGGTAACTGTTAATTAGTAACTAGTAACTGGTAATTAGTAATTGATCATCGATGATTGGAGAAAGGGTAATCCCTTGCACCAATCATACCAAATCTAGTTTGATAACCTATGTCTAGTCCAGACAGTCGTGATCTCGAGATTTTCATCGGTGGGCGTTCACCCTTAGCTTTGAAAAAGCGCGGGGTCGCACCACTGCTAGGGTTTTAGGAAGGATTTGTTCCCGATTCCCGATTCCCGATTCCCGATTCCCTATTGATGTAATGAGGTAGAAAGGATTTGTTCCGACTTCCCGATTCCCGACTCCCGACTCCCGATTCCCGATTCCCGATTCCCTACTCCCGATTCCCTACTCCCATTAACCCAAGTCAAACGTCCCTCACCCAATTGATCAAGGAGACCAATAGCCGTGTCTAAGTCACCCATTCGATTGCTGATTGCCGCTAGTGGTACGGGGGGACACATATTTCCCGCCCTCGCAGTAGCCCAACACTTACCCAATTACACTATTGAGTGGCTTGGTGTTCCTGACCGCATTGAAAATGAGTTGCTACCACCAGACTACCCCCTGCACACCATTGCCGTAGAAGGCTTTCAACAACGCTTCGGTCTCGGTACTCTAAGCATTGTTACCCGCCTGGTCAGTTCAATTTGGCAAGTGCGGCAACTGCTGAGAGAGGGTAAATTTGATGGTGTCTTCACCACTGGGGGTTACATCGCTGGACCTGCAATTATGGCAGCACGGTGGCAGGGTCTACCTACCATTATACATGAATCTAACGCTATTCCCGGAAAAGTAACCCGCTGGCTAAGTCCCTTTTGCAATACCGTAGCCCTAGGGTTTGAAGCCGCTTCCAAGTACTTACCCCGGATTAAAACTGTAACCGTTGGTACACCAGTGCGCGATAGTTTTCAACTGACTCAGGCCCTGGAACTCCCGATTCCACCAGAGGTACCCTTGATTGTGGTGGTTGGGGGTTCCCAAGGAGCAGTGGCAGTGAATAAACTAGTGCGCCAATGTGCTCCCGTCTGGTTTGAAGCTGGTGCTTGGATTGTTCATTTAACTGGAGAAAAAGACCCAGAGGCTAACACTCTTAGCCATCCTCAGTACCTGTCTATGCCCTTTTATGACCAGATGGCACCATTACTGCAACGGGCAAACTTAGCCATTAGCCGTGCTGGTGCCGGAACCTTAACGGAGCTAGCTATAAGTGAAACACCAGCCATTCTGATTCCCTACCCTTATGCAGCAGAAGACCATCAAGCTTTCAATGCAGCTAGCTTTAAGGATTCTGGTGCTGCTTTAGTATTTCGTCAAGACCAGTTGACTCACGAAACGTTAGAACAGGAGGTGCTGGCTTTACTCAAGTCACCAACTAGGTTAGAAGATATGAAACAAAAAGCAGCTAGTCTTGCGATTAGGGATAGTGGAAAGCGTTTAGCTTCTCTAGTTCGTGAGTTAGTTGAACAATGAAATATTAAATGGGAAAGGGAGTAGGGAGTAGGGAGCAGGGAGCAGAGAAGAGGAAAGAGAAAAATTAGGTGTATCTCATTAGGTTAAAAAGTGCTTTATTTTATTTTATATAATAAAAATTGCTCAACCCGAGTAATATAAAGAAAATAATTGCAAAAAAAACCAAAATTTACTGTAGGCTATATTAGAGGTTTTGATTCGATAATGACTAGATTAATTTAATAAATTATTATCATTTTACCATTCATTATATATATAGCGTTTTTCGTAGCTATGAGGTACACATTCTTTTTCACCTCTTCCCCTCCTGGGAGGGGTTAGGGGTGGGTTCCTATTCCCTGCTCCCTGCTCCCTGCTCCCTGCTCCCTGCTCCCTAAAAACCAGAAATTTGTACCTCAAAAGTCGTATAATTGCTATAATAGTTATTGGTAATATCGAACCAAATTTACTTTTATGATTACTTTGTATAAGGCACCACCTTTCTGGGGATTACCGAGCATTAGTCCACCCTGTATGAAATTATAAACTTGGCTGCGTATAGCTAATATTGCTTACGATATCGAGATTCCTAAGGACTTTGCTAAAGCTCCCAAAGGCAAAATTCCTTTTATAGACTATGAAGGAAAACTGATCGGAGACTCCACCCTAATTATCGAGATGCTTAAGGAAAAAGAGGGCATAGATCCTGACGGCGATTTGACCTCAACCGAAAAAGCAATATCCTTAGCTTTTCGGCGGATGCTGAAAGAAAATACTTATTGGGGAGAGCTTTATATTCGTTATAACATTGAATAAAACTGGCAAGTCTTAAAACAAACATTAACGAATCTCTACTTTGCTGGAAGCTCGACACCAGAATCGGAACAGTTTTTCCAACAGGTGCGAAAGTCCATTTATAATCAGATTTATGAACAGGGCATTGGTCGTCACTCCGAGAAGGAAGTTTGTGAAATTATTAATGCTGATTTTCAAGCCCTGTCTGATTATTTAGCAGATAAACCATTTTTTATGGGGGATAAAGCGACCACTTTAGATGCAACGGCTTATGGTTATATTGGAAACATGATTTTACCTCCTTTCAAGAGTATGATTATTGATCGCGTATCTCAATTTAAAAATATCTGTCAATATTGTGAACGGATGAAACAGGAGTTTTTTCATGATTATTTGCCTTCTTAATCGAGAGTCACTTAATTTGTGTTTGAATCTATAATTCTATTGTATTATTGTTGTCACCTCCTCAAGTGGCCAAGTCGTGTAATCTAGCAGAAATTCAGAATCAATATGGAGACAATGGGAGGCATTTGCGATGACAGAAGTGAAACGGTATTGGATGATCGTTCATTACGAAACTGAATTTGAAGCGGAAAACGAAGACGAAGCCTATCACGATATTCGACTCGGTAATACAATAATCGAAAACGCAACAGTAGTGGCCAAAGAGCTTCCTGAGTCTTTAGAAGGGGGTCACCTCAAAGAAATTATTAACGAAGCTAAACTCGAAGCCCGACGAGAAGCAGCGGTGTCTATCCTGCTGGCACAACTCGCCTGGAAAACCGAAGACTATGCTCTGAGGTGGGAAGGACTCTCTAAGCTGGCACCTCAGAGACAGGAGCAAATTGAAGCACTATCTTTGGAACAAATTGAATCTCTGAGTATAGATGCGATCGCGTTTTCTAGTATGGCCGACTTGGAGGGTTGGCTTGATCGTTTTTATGGTTGAGAAGGGTTTGTGTATTAGGTGGGTGGGATCTAAGCTGAAGACTACTCACGCTGCCTTTGCTGCGGTCAAAGCTTACGGTAAAAGCTTAATCAACCATAAAGTTTTCAGACTTCTATCACCTTCTAGACTAAGGCAGTGGGAGAATATAGTTATCACCTGGCAAACCATTCAAAACCCTTAAAAACCCAACTATGGCCAAAACCGTTGCTGAAGTCATGACCCGCGAGCCGATCGTAGTGCAGCCCCAAACACCGATCAAGGAAGTCATCAAAATTATTGCTGAACAAAGCATCAGTGGCTTGCCAGTGGTTAACGAAGCAGGCAAATTGGTAGGAGTGATTTCAGAAGCTGACTTGCTGTGGCAGGAGACAGGAGTAGAACCGCCAGTCTATATCATGTTTCTCGACAGCGTGATTTACTTAGAAAATCCTGCCCGTTATGACCAAGAACTCCATAAAGCCCTCGGACAAACCGCTGGGGACGTAATGACTGGTCATCCCATGAGCATCAAACCCGATAAACCCTTACGGAAAGCGGCTAAGTTGATGCAGGAAAAATCAATCCACCATTTACCAGTAACAGATGAGGCAGAGCAAGTGATTGGAATTCTGACATCTGGGGATATTGTCCGGGCCATGGCAGCTGAATTAGCGAATTAAGGAAACTGTTCTATCTCAAACAGTGTTCACGGTGAACAAGTAACATGGTAAGTTGAGTTTTGGCTACATATAGATCAAATACCCATGAGCGTTACTCGTGAATCTGTCCAAGAGCTGCTGAATTCATCGGATTTTGGCCACCGCATTAGAGGATTAAACCAACTACGCCAGCTGGAACCATCGGTGGGGTTTGAGCTAATTCAACCCTTGGTTAAAGATAACAATGTTCGGATTCGATATGGGGCAGTCAGCCAGCTCGATACCTTGGGTGATCAGGATTTAACCGTATCTTTGACCCTATTACGCGATCGCCTTTTGAATGATCCAGAACCAGATGTTCAGGCAGCAGCAGCGGATTCCTTGAGTGCCTTGAAGCTCACCGAAGCCTATGATGATTTAGAGCAAATCTATCACCAAACCACTGAGTGGATCGTTAAATTTAGTATTATTGCTGCCTTAGGGGAACTAGGTGAACCCCGTTCATTTCAAATTTTAGAAGACGCTCTCAAATCCGATACCAGTTTAATCCAAACAGCCGCCATTAGTTCCTTAGGAGAATTGGGAGACCCCCGGGCTGTGCCTCTGCTGATTCCCTTTGCCACTAATTCCGACTGGCAAATTCGTTACCGGTTAGTACAGGCACTGGTTAATCTGGGAGGAGAAGAGGCTAAGGCAGTCCTAGAAACATTAGCTAATGACAGTGTTGAGCAGGTGGCTAGTGTAGCGCAAGATGGCTTAAAAGCATAAGGCTTGAACAGGGAATAGGAAGAAGACTGTGGGGAGAGGGGCTCACAGGGGTAGGTTTTTTACATTTGGGTCGGGAGTCGGGAGTCGGGAGTCGGGAGTCGGGAGTCGTCAGAAGCGGGAAATGGGCAGAATTACCCCGGAAATGATTGTGTATTTTGATACATATTTTAATACATATATTGAGGAGTTTCTAGCTAATGAAAGTACGTACTCAAAACCTACCCTTGTAAGATCTCCCCATCTCCCCATCTCCCCATCTCCCTATCTCCCTATCTCCCCATCTCCCCAGACTTCCCGCGCCCAGGGCTATAACATGCCAACTTACAAAAACCCTTCCATCTCAATCATTTCAATCATCTGAAGTCCACGGGGGTCTCCCACTTTCAAGAGGGCAGCTTTGGCGTCTTCTTTTACCCCTAGGTCTTCATCATCAGCAATTGCTTCAATTAAGGCATCAATAGCACCAGCGTAAACGGCATTGGAGGGCAATTCCCGACACAGTTGCCCGATAGACCAAGCACAATTACTGCGCACTGCTGCTACTGGGTCTTTCCTTAAAGCAGTAATCAAGGGCGGAATCGATGCGATTACTTCTTCATAATCTAACTCTGCCATTTGCGCCAGAGCACTAGCTGCCCACAAACGCACTGCAGGAATATCCGTTTTTAGGGAATCAATTAGAGAAGCTAAAGCACGGCGATCGCGACAGTTCCCCAATGCCCAAACAACCCCTTTACGGACATAACCGTTCCAATCAACGGTTAGCTGGTCAATCAAGGGCTTTACTGCCGTGGGACTGGGATTGTGCCCGAGACCATAGGCAGCACTTACCCGTACCAAAGGACAAACATCATTTAACAGGTTAATCAGATGGGGAATTGCCCGCTCATCTTGCAACTCACAAAAGGCACGAGCTGCTAGCATCCGTTGTTGGCTTTCCGGTGCCGTTAACAGAGCCAGCATTTCCTCTGGATCAGGTTTGGAAGCTTCTAACTCATCTTCAATCGGCTCTATGTCATCTAAAGGGCTTTCTAGTAAAGCCGTATTATCCAGTAAACTCAGATCATCATCTTCATACATGCCTGATAACCTACCTTATCTTGCCTGATTCTACCAGAGTCTTCATTAGTATTTCCTTGCCAATGGTTTAACCATCCACAGAGATTGGGTGCGGAAACCCAGTCCGTGGTAAAGGTTCAAAGCGACTTGATTCGATTGAAACACCTGTAGTCCAATTTGGCGATCGCCTCTTGCCCTTGCCCTAGCTTCAGCCTGCTGCATCAGTGCTGAACCAATGCCTTGACGGCGGTGTGCTGGCATGACGTACAGTAAAAAGATATAGCCATAGCGATCGCCATTTACCTGATCAACCCCATTGCCCATCCACAGACACCCCACGGGCAAGGGATGAGTTGCAGTATAACCTTTCCTAGAAACGTTCCCATCCGCTGCTGTAACCCACCACAGGGGGGTTTCTCTGGAAAAGTACTGTTTAACAGTCTTCGCCAGGTGAGAAAAATCATTTTGTTCTGGGAAAAGCTCTTGGTAAGTGAACTCCATGAACTTCACCAAAATTGCCCGTTCTCGTACCGTTCCCAGTCGTAGCTGGTAGCCTGCTAACAATGGCTTACTCACCAATTTTCGCGAAATTTTGGTTAACAACCAGCTGAGCGAATACTGGTGCTTGAATGCTGGCAGCGTCAACTTCTTCAATCGGTGCAGGGGCTAGCATATCGTTCGGTAAAAAGATCCGAGAACTGACTGCCAATAGGGCAATTAAGAAGCCTAGTAGTGCCAGTAGGGGAGCAATGTACTGACGAAAAATAGCCATGAATTTAATGGTTCGTTGATTTTAACAATTCTTTACTTTCTCCATCTTACTACAATGGCACAGCTTTTAGCGGTTGACGGTTAGAGGTTGGAGGTTATTTGGTTGAAGGTTGGAGGTTGGAGGTTGGAGGTTGGAGGTTGTTCGCGTAGCGTGGCCAAAGGCCAAGGTTGGAGGTTGGAGGTTGCAGGTTGGAGGTTAGAGGTTGCAGGTTGGAGGTTAGAGGTTAGAGGTTAGAGGTTAGAGGTTAGAGGTTGTAGGTTGACCCCTTCCTCATCTCCTCATCTCCCCATCTCCCCATCTCCCCACACTTCCCACACTTCCGATACTCTTCCCCCTGTTCCCTGTTCCCTGTTCCCTGTTCCCTGCTCCCTTAGACTCGCTCGGCTAGTTTTGTGATAACTTCAATAACCGTATCCGCAAGTTGATCATTTCCCCGGAGCCAACCGAGGGGAGTTAGATGCTTACCAGGAAGTTTCTTATCAGTGAGGAGTTTATTGCCTAAATTCTCCTGTAGCCAACGCACCGTTCCAGCTTCTTCAGCAATCTTATCCTTACTGAAGCTAATTAAAGCAGTAAGATTAAATAAACTGCTATTTTTGATCAAGCAATAGGTTTGTTTCGGTGTGGGTAACACCCCGAAACCAAGTCTGTCTACTAAATCAGCTATGAATGGAACAGGAACGGCACTACTGGTACCACTAATAACAGGAGCCATTAATACAGAGGGTTGATTGATCAAAGAAATATCTTTTAGATCAGCATCTCTGATGCTATTATGAATCTGCTCCTCTTGATCTTTACCCACACAATCTCCCAGAATTTCCTGAATTTTTTTGAACTCCAAATCACTTAAAAGTTCCAAGAGTGCGATGTATTTTGTTCCTAAGCTGTGACCTAACCAAAAATAATTCTTCGCTCTGGCAGAGGAGTCCTCTTCATAGATACTGTAATCATAGCCCAATTTTTTTGCTTCTTCTAAAATTCCATTGAATAGGGGTTTTTGTTCTTTGACCAAACCAATGGCTACAGGCCAATGGCGGAAGGTAAATCTAAACGGTCTGGCAACAACGGTATAACCTGATTCAAATAATCGCTTGGCGATATACCGGTAAAAAATTGTCGGAAAACTTCCGAAAAACGCACCACCAATCAATTGAACAACACCTA
>NZ_JAAHHZ010000208.1:0-8772 GCF_010672005.1 Moorena sp. SIO4A5
TGATTTTCTTGACGCAGATACGCTTCAATGAATAAGTCAATATTACCATCAACGACATCATTAACTGCTGTGGTTTCGAGACTAGTGCGTAGATCTTTCACCATCTGGTAAGGATGAAACACATAATTTCTAATTTGGTTTCCCCAAGCCGCTTCCACCATGTCCCCTCGAATTTCGGCAATTTCTTGAGCTCGTTGCTCCTCAGCAATCACGAGTAGCTTAGCTTTCAGCAGTACTAAGGCTTTTTCTTTGTTTTGCAATTGAGAACGCTCCTGAGTACAGCGCACAGCCAGGCCGGTAGGAATATGGACAATCCGCACGGCAGTTTCTACCTTATTGACGTTTTGTCCTCCCTTACCACCAGCACGGGAGGTGGTAATTTCTAAATCCTTCTCGGGGATTTCCAGCTCAACGGTATTATCCACCGCAGGCATCACTTCTACTCCAGCAAAACTAGTCTGTCGCTTACCGTTAGCATTAAACGGGGAAATTCTAACCAGTCGATGAGTACCTTTCTCCGCTTTTAGGTAACCATAGGCGCGGAGTCCGTCTATTTCCAGAGTGGCAGACTTAATCCCAGCTTCATCCCCTGGGGAAATTTCCGCTAGGTGGGCTTTATAACCATGGTTCTCTGCCCAACGGGTGTACATGCGCAGTAATATGTCAGCCCAATCTTGGGCATCGGTTCCACCAGCCCCTGCATTGATGGTGAGCACAGCACCTAATGCGTCGTAGGTACCAGATAACAGCTGTTCCAACTCCCAGCGATCCAGTTCTTTATTCAGCTGAGTCAAGTTGGTTTGAGCTTCTGCAAGCAGTGCCTCATCGGTTTCTAGTTCTAGCAACTCCAAGATCGCTTTAGTGTCTTCCAAACTTGATTGCCACTGTTGATACCGTTGGAGGTTAGATTTTAGGTCGTTGAGTTGTTGAAGGGTCTGTTGAGCAGACTTTTGATCATCCCAAAAATCCGGTTGAGCTGCCAGCTGCTCTAAATCTTCAATTTTGGCATTCAGAGCAGCAATGTCAAAGATAGTCCTGGGTTTTACCCAGGCGCTCCGACAAGATTTCGACTGCCCGTTTCTGCTCTACGGTTTCCATAACGTTTCCATCCTTTACCAAAAATTTTGGGTAATCGCGCCCCGTCCTTCGTTCGACGGCTTTTTTTTGTTCGCAACTGAAGGCTCCAAAGGAGCATCTATGTATTGACAGTTTTCTTGCACCGTGTTATTATCAAATCATAACAAAAAAATAATTAATGTTCTAGATAAACATGATCTTGAATAAGTAGACAGTGTAAAAAACATGTTTTGAGATAATCATGTTGCACTGCGCAAGTCTAACGATTTGGAAGTCTATGAAAGTCTAAGATTAAAAAAATGTTCATCTAAATTTATTATCTAAATTTGTTATCTATTTTAGGTACGGTGGGGCACACCGAAACCTAGGTCATAGATCAAATACGCTTGTGGAGAGGAGACCTCTATTTTTCCTGGCTCCGGCCTGGTTAAACAAGTCACCCCGTGGAAGCAAGAATCCCCGTCATTCCAGGACGGGGAGTGTCAAAACACCATTATAACACCAGCAGGGGGGTCTTCTTGATTCTTACTACTATAAATTTAAGATATACTTAACTATTGACTAGCAGTAACACCAATGCGTTCGCTTTTAGCGGAAGCTGAGGCCGTAGGCCACGCTTTGCGAACGCTTCATCGCGTAGCGTGGCCTACGGCCAATCCCGTAGCGGCTCTGAAAGAGCATCGCAATCTCAAATCCCCCCGTCAGCATCTACTGAACAATTAGGTGTTATTTTTTTTTTAGAAAAATCGTCGATTTTTCTATATCATAAGTATCGATGAATTGGTGTTAAAATTATTAGCAATACTAGGAGATATAAGGGATGTATCTTCCTCGTTTGCTGGAAAATTACTTGACTTATTTTAGTTATTTTATTTTTTTAACTAGACTCTTAATATCTAAAATAATTTTAGAAAAATCGAGGCGATTGCCATTTTTTGTTTAAGTAGATCTACCTGAGTATGAAACAGCCCGATCTGGCCATGGGGGGGCAAGGGGGAATTCCTACTTGCTACTTGCTACTTGCTACTTGCTACTTGCTACTTGCTACTCCCATTAACCCAAGCATTAACCCAAGATAAAATTCCCTCAACCAATTGAGAAGTGCTACATGATATCATAACGCCTTCTGCTCCAGGTCAGAGAATAACTCCAGCAGTCTTTGAGTATAAGGAAGCAACAGGGAAAGCTGATCTGACTCTACACGAGCGTTTAGTTCATCCACCAGTAACTGCAACATTTTTTCCGCCAGTTTCCAACTTACGTCTACACTAGGAAATACCAGTAAACACAACGGCAACAGTTCCTGTTCTATTGATGTCATATTCCCTTCCAAAGCACATAGCCATAGGTAACCCTGGAACATTTCTAAATCTCTGATAGTCGAAGCCTTAATTCCTGGATCGTCCAGCCCTCCCCGACGGCTAAAATGATCAGAGTGCAATTGCTCTGTGCGTTGGTAGACAGTCTGAGCAATATCCTGACTAGCAGGTAAGACTTGCTCGACTAACGCTAAGGTAGGTGAGTTAAAATCATGCAAAGCCGCTGCATTACAGATTCGTTGCCAGGGGATAGAAACTTGCTCCTCCACAAACTTAAAGTAGGGACTGAGCAAAATTTGTTCTGGTAATGTCAGCCGATTGAGTACTAATTTAGTGCTGAAGTGAAACTGTGTAGTAACAAAACCAATGGCGCGACGGTCTTTTGCTGATATATGTTTCTCCCGCAGTTGCCGCAATACAGGTTCGAGAGAGGTGGCTAACTTTTCTATGGCTGGCAATTCTAGCGCTACCATTGTCCACGGGCTAGAGAAATCTGTGAAGAAATTAATTGTCTCTCCTAGTCGTATTGCTGCCATTAAACTAGAATTCGGTGATTGCTCCTGGTAAATTTCTAGTACCTTTTCGTAAACCGAGCCAACAAATTCAGCAATTCGCTTAGCCTCAGTCAAATTAACCACATTAGGAATATAGGAGAACATAGCATCTGTTTTAATTCCTGCACACTCACAATTAATTTGGATTAAACGCTGTAACTTGGTAACTGTTTGAGTGCGCCCCTTTCTAGAAGCAACGTCTAGCAAATCAGAAATCTTTAAAAAATCATTATTTTTAGCGATAATTGATAAATCTGGTACATAGCGATTTGCCCAAAAATTGACTAAGCGCTCAACCGATGTTTTGTTGAATCTTGGAGTGTTGATCAGCAAAGCTTGTTCCTCAGATGTCTAAAAAATTATTTCTATAATCCCTTTAAGTAAATTTTTACTTGTGGCGTTAAATCCAACAATTAATTGTGAAAGCTTTAAAAAAGCTGTAGAGCACTCCATGGCAACTAATAGCCAATAGCAATTCTTCGGTAGATTTACAACAAATAAATATCATTAATAATAGGTAATTGGTAACTGATAATTAGTAATTATTACTTTTTAATGGGTAATGGGTAATTGGAGTAGGTGCATCCCATTGTTAGAGACATAAAATCGTAAGCACTCAGCCGTTGGCCTTAGACCACGCTACTTGAGGTGCTGTCAGCCTAATCCTTAAAATAAACCTCGTTCGCCTAGGGTGCGCCGATACGCAAACAGGAGAATTTAATAGTTCGAGATTAATGAGAATTTAAAGTTTGGCTAAAACCCCTTGGCCGTTGGGGACGCTACGCTAACAGCTTTGTGGCACAGGCTTCGACCCTCGGACGTAACTCAGATTAAATGAATGCTTAACTCTTGTCTTGATACAGTCGCTCATGGCGCATGGGTCTGTGTTCGGAACTTGCTTCCGCACCTGTCAGCCATGCAAAGCGCGAGTGGTTAGAAGTTACCGTAAGACAGGCTCGCCTTAATCAATAAGTTTTAACCCTTTTATGCATTTGAAGTTACCGTAAGAATAAGGCAGCCTTAATCAATAAGTTTTAACCCTTTTTCCCATAGCCGACCAACCATTTTGGCTGCCTTATTCTAAGGCGCGCGTCTTTGAGCCTACCAACCATAAAGGCTCAACGTAATCAGGTTTGGTCTCCGGGGGAAACCCCCGCAGGTCGGCGCTGCATCGCTCTCCAGCGCCGTGGAAACCACGGCAGTCGCTCATGGGGGAGACCCCCGCAGGTCGGCGCTGCCTCCCCAAGACCGTAATGGTGCGTTTGACCCGTAATTAAATTCGCCACGGGTCGCACCTCTGCATCGCTTATTCAAAAGCACCTCCAGTAGCCTGTGCTATGGGCATAAGCACATCAAGTAGCGTGCGCGTAGCGCTAATCGCTGTTCGCTTACATTTTTGTATTATTTATACACATGATAAACGTGATTCATTTTAATTATGTAAAGATTTATTTAAGTTTAGTAAAAAAAAAAACAATACAATGATAATTCAAATATAGCGTTTCTAAATGAGTCGTGAACACAAAACTAGCTGAAAGTCTTAGTTAAAGACAGTGCTTGTTTCACACATCAAATGGAAACGCTATAGCAAAATTAACAACTGATATCATGTCTGGTTACCAATTACCGGTTACCGATTACCAATTACCAATTACCGGTTACCAATTACCAGTTACCGATTACCAATTACCAATTACCGGTTACCGATTACCAATTACCAATTACCAATTACCCTAAATCATTCCATTAATCAGCCAAGCCGTGCAGCCCAAACCACTTATCCAGTAAAGGTTTTCAGTAGTAACAATTGTGCTAACTCGCAAAAGCCTTCAGATTCTTTAGCATAAGTCACATAAGCTGGCTTATGAGTCAAATAACTAGTGTAGTCTAAGACATTAGCCACCCCTACTGATAAAGGAAACTTGCTGGTATCAAACATAGACTCATCATTAGGACTGTCACCAACGGTGATAATCTCCTCTGGTTTGAGTTGGGGAAAGTGTCTGGTTAACACTTGTAGCAAGCCTGTTGCTTTATCTTGCTCGATTGGCTTAATATGGCACTGAACTGTACTGTAAGTGAAGCCCCAACCCTGTTGTTGACAGAGTTCTGCCAGGGTTTGTAATTGGACAAAGGCTAATCGATTAACATCAAATGTCCAATCCGTCAACCGAAAGCGGTTATCCACAGATTCTTGTAGCTGGGGAAATTGAGCTTTTAGGACTTGGAAGGTGTGATTGAGACTCTGGCGATGCTGGTTTAAATCTTCAATAGGGGTTAAGATATCTGGGATTTCACTATCTTTGGGGAAATATAGACCGCCATTTTCTGCGATCGCTCCTGTGACCGGCAGATAAGTTTTCAGAGCATTAACCCAGCCAGCGGAACGACCAGTAATCAGCAATACTTGGATTCCTGTCTTGGTCAATTCTTCTAGGGCATGGAATAAGGAGGAAGTAAATTTGCCACTCAGAGTTAGAGTGCCATCAATATCGGTAGCAATTAAACTAATACTTTCAAAGCGATTAGTCTCAAAAGCCTCAGACAGAGGTGCAAGGGACATAAAATTATAGGAACTTCCAGCTAATTATTCACCGAATGTCATACTAAACCCTGGGAGGACAGTTTGAGTGGTGAACAGTTGATTAAGTTTTAGTAAGTTTTAGCCTCATGTCAGTTTCCTATCCAACGCGATTGGCCGTAGGCCACGCGGGGCGCGTTCGCAATCGGATCGGCTGAGTAGAATTGCTCGATATCCTACTAGACTTTGGGATTCGGTCCTGATTGAGCTGATCAAAATCTGGCTTCAACTGTTCAACTATTGATGCTGACTGCCACTTGGCATGATCGCTTTGCTAAGTTTAGCTTCACGCAGGTTAGCCTGATTCAGATTAGCATCAATTAAAACAGCTTCAATCAATATTGCCTCGCTAAGATTCGACCAACACAGGTTAGCTCGGTATAAATTAGCCTTGGTGAGATTAGCACCATGGAGAATTGTCCAACTCATCCTTGCTCCTCTGAGATTCGCATCCGTTAGGATAGTGTTTCTCATGGTGCAGCCACTTGCTATTGCACCACTCAAGTCTGCTTGATTGAGATTGGCCTTAGTCAAGTTGGCTCCATTGAGTAGGGTATGGGACAAATTTGCCCCAATCAGATTGGCTTCGATCAGAATACAGTTGTTGAGGGATGCTCCCTCCAAAATCGCTCCCTCCAAGAGGGCTTGGGAAAGCTTGGCTCGGTTCAAGGATGTGCTAATCAGTTTTGCGTGACTCAAGTTAGCATCCTGGAGAATTGCCTCACTCAGAATTGCTTCACTCAGATTAGCTTTACTGAGATTGACTCCAATCAGGCGGCAACTGCGTAGATTGGCATTACTCAAGTTAGCCTTGGCTAGATTTGCTTGACTGAGGTTACTAACAATGAGGTTGGCTTCACACAGGTCACTTCCCTGTAGATTAGCACCAGATAAATTCGCTTCTCGCAGATTGACACCTTTAAGAATAGCGTCCTTGAGACAACTCTGGCTGAGATTAGCACGTCGTAGGTTAGCTTGGCTCAGGTTTACTCCCGCCAGAGATACTCCCTGTAGATTAGCTTCTGGAAAGTCCCGTTCTCCAGCAGCATATCGCTTCAGTAATTCTTCCCCATCCATCATCATTCCTTTAACCTTGACAACTAATAAGCTAGGTGGTATTGCTATATGGCATCTAATATGAATTATTATTGCTAGACTATGCTACTTTTATTTGCCAAAGTGCCAGCAAAAAGCGCAATGATAGTGTAATCGTGTATTGGTCAGACAATTATGAAATATTAGGGAATCGGGAATAGGGAATAGGGACGGGGGAATCACGAGAGTGTGTTTGTGTTAACCAACAGATAAAGGTGCGATTGGTTCCGGTGTCTTCCTCCTCTTTCGGTTTCTTCTTAATCTCAGCACCTATCTAAATTTGCTATATAGACCAATATTATAGTATAATGGTGAGTTAACTCCTCACTAAAATTTGGTGTTCATGGCAGACTTAACTGGCACTTGGCTCGGAACTTACTGGCAAGGGGGAGTACCCACCCGGTTTGAAGCAACTCTGGTTCAAAGCAAGAATACCATCACTGGCAATAGTTTGGATGACGGCTACTTAGGAGAAGCCCAGCTAAGTGGTGAGGTAATCGGACGGCGCATCCAATTTACCAAGCGATACATCTCCAGCTCATCGACTCCAATCCAGTATATTGGTACCCTGGCTGAGTCAGAAGATTTTATCAATGGGCAGTGGATAATCGATAAATATAACACCGGTCCTTGGGAAGCTCGTCGTAGTGGCAATGACCTACTTGCAGACCTAAACAGTCGTCTGAGTGAGCGGATGCCTGTGGCAGTGCCATAACCCAGAACAGAGGAGTTAATTTATCCTGGATAGTACAGGTATCGAAGGTCTCAGAGAAGGAAAATGTGATGCTATCAGGTTGGCGAGTTGGCTCTCTATTCGGAATCCCACTGTTTTTAGACCCATCGTGGTTTTTCATCTTGCTATTGGTAACGATGATTAATGCACGAGAGTTCGACTCTAGCCTAGGGTCGATTTTGGCTTGGGTAGCTGGATTGGCGATGGCACTGTTGTTATTTAGTTCTGTACTTTTACATGAATTAGGTCACAGTCTAGCTGCCCTCTCCCAAGGCATCAAAGTTAATTCGATTACCCTATTTATATTCGGCGGGATTGCGTCCATTGACCGAGAATCAAAGACTCCAGCAGAAGCCTTTCAAGTAGCGATCGCAGGACCATTAGTGAGTTTCATCCTCTTTGGTCTGTTTTATGTGCTAACTCTGACATTACCCACCTCGGCTTGGGGATATACCATCGCCAATGAGATAGCTAGAATCAACCTAGTCTTGGCATTATTTAACCTAATTCCTGGTCTACCTTTAGATGGTGGACAAGTGTTGAAAGCAGCAGTCTGGAAACTAACTGGGGATCTCTTTACAGGTGTCCGTTGGGCTGCCAGAACGGGTAAGGGGTTTGGGCTTGTAGCCCTATCCTTGGGATTAGGAATGACTCTGCTGACTGGTACCTTGTCATTCATTTGGCCAACTCTGATTGGCTGGTTTATTTTTCGCAATGCCAGCGCCTATGACCAGCTAACCACCATACAAGAAGTCTTACTTAAGCTTATGGCATCTAATGCCATGACCCGTGACTTTCGGGTGGTGGAAGCCAACCAGACCTTACGTTCTTTTGCTGATGAGTATATCTTAACCGATAGGCAAAACCCAATGCCCTACTACGCTGCAGCTAATGGACGCTATCGTGGGCTAGTGAAAATTGAGGATTTACATTTTGTCGAGCGTAGTCGTTGGGACACTGAGACGTTGGAAACTATAGTGCGCCCTTTATCAGAAATTCCCACAGTGGAGGAGAAAACACCGTTGGTGGAGGTGATTAACAGCTTAGAGGAGCTTAACCTTAAGCGTATAAGCGTACTTTCTCCCGCAGAAGCTGTGGCAGGTGTCATTGACCGGGGTGATATAGTCAGAGCTGTTGCTAGAAAGCTAAATTTGGCTATCCCACCGGCTGCTATCCAGCGCATCAAAGCTGAGGGGGTTTATCCTCCTGGGTTTCAGCTGGTAGAAATTGCTAAAACCCTTAATTCTCTAACAAACACCTAATACCGAGTTGCATTCAAAGAGAGTAGATAGGGAGATAGGGAGATAGGGAGATAGGGAGATAGGGAGATAGGGAGATAGGGAGATAGGGAGATAGGGAGATAGGGAGATAGGGAGATAGGGAGATAGGGAGATAGGGAGATAGGGAGATAGG
>NZ_JAAHHZ010000209.1:0-8652 GCF_010672005.1 Moorena sp. SIO4A5
AAAATGCAGCCCAAGAAGAAAACCCGTAAGAAGCGGGGACACAGACAGGAAAAAACCCGTCTGATGATTGATGCTATTAGTATGAATGGTTCTGTGCTCGCCTCGGTTTCCAAAGCAGAGGAAGCACCAGTTTCAGCAGAAACTGCCCCTGAAGCACCAGCAACTGAAGCACCAGCAACTCAGGAAACGGCTGAAACTGCTCCGGAATAGTTAATCCGGAATAGTTTAGATGATGGGTAAGGATGCTTGGATCAGCTCCCCAGTGGAAACCCCCTATGCCATAGCGGTAGGGATGGAAACTAATATGGAAACTAATTAGGGCGTGTTTTCAAAGTTTTCCGCAAGATTTAGATCCCCCCCAGCCCCCCTTAAAAAAGGGGGGAGCCATAGTCAAAGTCCCCCTTTTTTAAGGGGGACCAACGGGGGATCTCCGAGGCAAGAAGACACACCCTAGGAGCGTGATTCCCATCCTCTGCAGTTTGATAGGTATGTTATTTTTATCTTTCAGACCTGTGGATAGGGCAAAATTCCCTCAAAATTCCCGTACAAACACTGAAATATAAAGGAACATTATGGCTCATAAGAAAGGAACAGGAAGTACTCGTAACGGTCGTGACTCTAATTCCAAACGCCTAGGGGTCAAGCGCTACGGTGGTCAGTTTGTCAAGGCTGGCAACATTTTGGTACGTCAGCGAGGTACTAAGTTTCACCCTGGTACCAATGTTGGTCGCGGTGGTGATGACACCCTATTTGCAATAGCTGATGGCATAGTCACTTTTGAAAGAAGGGGTAAAAGCCAAAAAAAAGTCAGCGTTTACCCGGTTGAAACCGAAGCATCAGCTTAGATACAACGGTTTATAGTTGAGACTGAAATCCCTCCATCAGCAGTTGGCTGCTGTTGATGGTAACTGATGAGGCACCCCCTCGGGGGTGCTTTTCTGTCTGGCAAAGAGAAAAGGTAATGGGTAATCGTTAACTACCAATTACCCATTACCCGATAAGGGATATGATATAGCACTACGCATTAAAGTTAGGACATTGATAGAAGCTGAAACGCTTTTGTAGTAAACTTTTGCCTCTTGCCTCTTGCCCTTGCGCGTAGCGCTATAACTAGTCAAGTATGCCCCAACTTCTTTAGTACAGGTGCGGTCGAAACCACGTGCCGTTCTAAACCCAGTTGCTTTGGACTAACCCCTAGGGCTAGGGCAACTAACTGGGGTAAATGCAGTACTGGTAACCTTAACTGACGCCCAATCACCTTTTCTACCTCCGGTTGACGGGAGTCCAGATTAAGATGACACAACGGACAAGGGGTCACCATGCAGTCCGCACCAGCATCCAAGGCTTCTTGAATATGGCTCCCTGCCATCTTGAAGGATTGTTCTGTGGCATAACTAGAAATTGGCCAACCACAACATTGAGTACGACCTCGGTAATATACAGGTGTTGCTCCTACGGTGCGAAATACAGTTTCCATGGATTCTGGATGCACTGGGTCATCGTAGGGGATGGATGTCTGAGCTCGCAGCAAATAACAACCATAGAATGCAGCACATTTGAGTCCAGTGAGCTTGCGACTGACCTGTGCTGCTAGGGCTTCCATGCCGTAATCTGCCACCAATGCCCACAGTAAATGCTTGACTTCCGTAGTGCCTTTGTAAGGAGAACAGCCTTCTTTTTTCAGCAAGCCATTCACTTTTTGCACATAAGTGGTATCGGTCTGTTGGAATTCCTTTAAACGTTCATCTACATGACCAATTACTCCCTGACAGGTGCTGCAATGGGTTAACAGGGGTAGATTCAGCTCCTCAGCTAGGGCGATGTTGCGAGCGTTAACAGTGTCTTCTAGGAGTTGGGAATCTTCTTTGAAGGTTCCAGAACCACAACAAGCAGCTTTTTTCAACTCAATCAGTTCAATCCCTAGCGCTTGGGTTAAAGCTGACGTAGATTGGTATAGTTCTCCACAGGCTCCTTGAGCAACACAGCCGGGGAAATAGGCATATTTGAGCGTAGCAGATGGCATAGTAATTTATACTTAATCGCCTTAAAACGGTTAGAGATCAGCTCAAGGGTAACAGCTCATGGCCTAAGCGCTACTAGCTTGTTCAAAATTCGTAACCGTAGCGCTTTATTTCTTCGTCAAAAATGTACTGCACAATTTTTTGCGATCGCTCATTATAGTAATCTCGATAGTCTGTCTTTCTTTCTTCGGTTTTGTTGATCACTGGTATTTCGACTTTGAAGGGCACTCCAGCTTTATCCAGGACTCTGTCAAAATCATCCTGAAGGGTTTCAAAACGCATCACAGTATCCATACCTTTGGTATAGCTTCCATAGAGTGTATACGGTTCAGCTGGAAGACCTACAAACTGTTTAAGTCGGTTTCGATTAGTATTCCGAACCAGGGATTGAACGGTTCGTTTCAGTCCATTGCCGTAAATAGAGCCATAGTGTTTCTCAATCCAATCATTAAATGAATGGGTTTTGCAAAATTCCATGTCTTCTATATAACCCGGTAGACGGTGAACCCATGACGTGGAGTCAGCGATAAAGTGTTGGTATTTTGAGGCTCTTTTTACATAGTCGGAAGCTAGACTGTCAAAGGGGTTGCGAATACAACTAAATTTTAGATAAGATGCTGCTTCTTCCTCTGTCAAAAGATTCCGTCTGAACATCTCTCGTAGAGAATGATGTCTTCTGTGCATCAAAAATTTTCCGTTGGCGTCTAGGATGTCTTGGGGGGGGACTAGTTCGCCTTCTAGCTTTTTTTCCAGGACATCTTCTACTGCTGTGCAACCAGTTCGCGGTGCCATCAGGTAGAGTAAGCCGTATTTACGGCAAATCATTGCCATGAGCAAGCTCCTGTTATTCTAGGGTTATTATAAACAAGACTTACGCCGCAAACCCAGTTTTTTAACCTAACTACACCGATTTCAGCCTTTGATTTATCACCAAAAACTGGGTTTTAAAGGTCGTAGTGCGTAAGTGCTAATCGATACGAAGTTGGTTGGTAAAGCTGTTTATGGCTTTACTAGTTTATTCTTTTACTAGTTTCCACAGAAACGTTTTAATTTCGTAAGTTGGTTCAAGTTTATGGTTCCATTTGCCAATAATTTCTGATTTATAGTTGTATTGTTTCTCGATTTTTTGTCGCAACTCCCTAGATGGATTATATAAAAATACATCACTGAATTCATCGGTATTTTTGGGGATAATTAACTGTTTGCTTTTTTCGCCATTAGGCATCTTTACGGATTTCTGGCTTAACCAGGAAAACTTGACTTTGGGGTCAAGAAGATAAGATAGCGATATCACTTCCATACTTTTTGTCAGCAAGAGGGGTTGCTCAGCCTGGTTAATAATTGCTGCTACCTGGGTATGGTTAGCACTAGTATACTTGTTCCACCAAAATTCCGCTTGAGAACTGATCACACAGGATAGAATTCCACCAGACAGTAGCAAAATCATTCCGAGTCGCCATAGCTTCTGTTGCCATACTCCCTGAAAAATGCTAGTTACTTTGTTAGTTATTTTGTTAGTAAATAGGTAAGCAACTGCTAGCTGAATACCAAGATAACAGGGAATTAGATAGCGAGTTACACTAGAACGCTTGCCTCCGGAAATTAGATCCGGTAGCACTAGGGCTAAGGCGGTAACTCCAATTAATGTCAAGATGAATAGACTAACTCGTTTGGGACTATGACGACAGAGAAAGTAAATGGCATAGCCGACTAGGATTAAGATTATTACAGAGACCAGTACGCTGGGGAAATTTAAGCCTTGGTTGAGATCAAAGAAACTCCGATTAATATTAATCAGCCAGGTTTGGGCTAATGATGATAAAGGAACTTCTTTGAGTGCCCATTTGGTTTTGCTGGATACCTTAGAAAGGTTACTGTTAGAAACCAGTAACCAAGGTACAAATACCATCAAAGCCATTAACGATGATAGCCCATAGTAAACAAGACGTTTACTGAAGCGGAACCTTTCTGTTACCAGTACATAGATGCCATGGCTGATGGCTACTAAGATAGAAAATAAAAAGGTATAAAATCCTGTCACTAACGTGAGGGCGTAAATTCCCCAGGTAGAGATAAAGTGTAGGATGTCTTTAATCTTACTGGTGGTGTTTCTTGGTTTAGTTAACCGTATTGCCCGTAACAGTGCTGCACTTGATAGCAAAATCGTTACGCTCCATAAGCCATACTGTCTTGCTGCTTGGGCATACAAAACCTGAAAGGGAGAAACGGCAACTAAGGCCATAGCTACCCATCCCACCAAGGACGACTCGAATAATTCTTGACATAACCAATAGATAGCAGGAAACATCAGCAAGCTGATCAGAGCTGAAAAACTTCTCCTCACTGCTACTGAATTCCCAAATAACTGCGCCCAAAATCGCGCCATTACGTAATATAATGGGGGATGTTGAGGTTCTTCAAACGCTAATCCCTTAATCGTACCAATCAGATTTTTTTCCGGATTTGTCTGCTGATACTTATGTAAGTCTTTAATAGCGATCGCATCCCCCTTGGAAATTTCTGGGATCATCTCTGACAATCGATAACCAGAAATCCTTAGGGAGGTAAATGTTTCATCAATCCAGTATATTTTTTGGTCAAGATTGACGAATCTAAACACTATCCCTAGCATCAACAGGATAACAATTAAAACCCCTAACCAAGTTGATGTAAATCTACGACTTTTATGCAATTTGTTTACCATAGAGGTTTACCATAGATGATATTGATTGTTATGTAGTACATTCAATTTTATTACCCCTACTCCCTACTCCCTACTCCCTACTCCCTACTCCCTACTCCCTAAAACCCTTTGCTGTTGACGGTCAACAGTCAACGGTCAACAGTCAACAGTCAAGCGGTTATCGTTATTTTTGGGTCACTCGCCAGTTGAGCTTTAGATTAATCCAGAAATTCCAGAAAGTAACTGCTGCGATCGCAATAGCATTTGCAATCAGATAGTTAATTCCCAGGAGATTAAACAACAGATTCAACAACAGCACATTCAGGCACAAACCGATCAAACAGACAAGATTGAACTTCAAAAACCGTTTCAAGCGCTTACCCCATCCCCACTGCTGACTGGCTATATCCCTAAATGTCCAGGCATCATTCCAAATAAAGTTATTCATAATGGCCGCTTCAGCAGCAATAATTTTACTGCGGGTGAGTCCCCAACCCAAAGTAGCAGGGTCATGGAGTAAGTAAAGCACAGTCATATCCACAAATACGCCACTGAATCCCACTAAGCCAAAACGAATAAACCGCTTTAAAGGGAAGGGAATGTGTTTTCTAAGTTGACCAATGGTTCCGAGAGAAAACCTTAACCGGAGTAAGTGTCTAATATAGTCTACATACTGTTTCCAGGTAACTTTGCTCTCTCCTGAGAGTCTCTCTTGAAATACATAGCCAACTTCTGCAATCCGGCCAATTTTTCCCCTAGCTAGCACTTCAATTAGAATCTTGTACCCTAGAGGATTGAGGTCTTTTTCATGAATGGCACTACGGCGTACCATAAAATAACCGCTCATCGGGTCAGAGACACGACCGATAACCTCTGGTAAAATCGATAATCCTAAAAGTTGAGCACCTCTGGATAAGAAACGCCTGACTACACTCCAATCACTAACACCTCCATCGTCTACATGACGACTGGCAATGGCTATATCGGCTCCATCCTCCATTGCTAGCAAAAGTTTTAATAATATCTCTGGTGGATGCTGTAAATCCCCATCAATTACCCCCAAAATTTTTCCAGTACCTGCTTTCCAGCCGTGAATAACTGCTGTAGATAACCCCCTTTCATGCTGACGGCGAATTACCTGTAACTGTGGATAGTCCGACATCAGAGCCTGGGCGATTTCCCAGGTACGATCGGGACTATCGTCATCTACTACAATCAGTTCGTATTGGTTTGGTATTGCTTCATCGAGCAAATTGCTCAGGATTCTAATTAGCTCCCCGATGTTTCTACTCTCGTTATAGGTGGGAATCACCAAGGATAAGGAAGAATCACCAAGGTCAGATTCTTCTGGTTTTGTGTAGTCATTACTGGTATCCAAAGACATACTCTCTAGGATGATGGGATTTTGTTTGGTTAATGGTGTTAGATGTTAGCTGTTAGGTTTTGGGTTAATGGTGTTAGTACTTAATGTCTAGCGCGCCTAATACCTAGTGCTATCAAGCCTATGGCATTAGTCATTAGTTTACTGATTAGTCATTAGTTATCAGTCATTAGTCAAAATACGTAAGCATATGCGCTACGCGCTATCAGTGCTATCAGACCAATTAAAGTAGGGTGGGCAAAGTAGTATAATCTAGAATACTCACGCATAAGCAAACTGTTTTTGCCCACCCTACAAGCTATCAGCTATCAGCTATCAGACCAATTAAAGTAGGGTGGGCAAAGTAGTATAATCTAGAATACTCACGCATAAGCAAACTGTTTTTGCCCACCCTACAAGCTATCAGCCAAAGTATGACGGCTGACCGCTGACGGCACCTCAAGCAGCGTGCGCGTAGCGCATATGCTTACCAAAATACTAATGAGTAATGAGCAACGACTCCCCAATCAGGCTTGAGCGTAATGGTTTAGTAGTTGCTCTATTTAGTTGATCTATTTATAATCCTACAGTAGAATTATACTAATTTATTCAGGGTGTCAAGTAGTCAACCTCAAACCTGTCTATCAATCCTGGTCTTGCCCTGAATTTGAGGGTTCAATCCCATCTAATCACGGGGAAACTTCCCATAACTTTATGTAACTAACGTTATGTAAAGATTTCGTGATGTGTTTAGTGCCTCAAACTCTCTAGTTAACCAAAGGCTAGGGGAATTAGGCGGGGATTATGTAAAGATTATGTAAATTTTTAAGCTAATCAAATTATTTGCTTATTATTAAGGTTTAAGCTTATGAAGCTAAGTGTTGTAATACCCTGTTTTAACGAAGTCAACACAATTGCCAATGTTATTGACGCTGTCAAAGCATCTGCGGTTAAAGAGTGCGAAATTATTGTTGTCGATGACTACTCAACCGATGGCACTAGAGAGATTTTAGAGTCATCACTGGAATCCCAAATTGACCATGTTGTCTATCATCACAAGAATCGGGGTAAAGGAGCTGCGTTACGGACTGGGTTTGGCTTGGCTACTGGAGATATCGTAATCGTTCAAGATGCTGATTTAGAGTACGATCCCCAGGAATATCCCTTGTTAATGCAGCCGATTATTGATGGCAAAGCGGATGTGGTTTATGGCTCCCGTTTCGCTGGCGGTGGTCCCCATCGGGTAGTGTATTACTGGCATATGGTGGGCAATAAATTTTTAACCATGCTCTCCAATATGTTTACCAATATTAACCTTACCGATATGGAAACCTGCTATAAGGCATTCCGGCGTGAAATTATCCAATCTATCAAAATCGAAGAATCTCGGTTTGGCTTTGAACCGGAAATTACTGCTAAGGTTGCCAAAAAGAAATGCCGCATCTATGAAGTAGGAATATCTTACTATGGTCGCACTTACGAAGAAGGGAAAAAAATTGGCTGGAGGGATGGGTTTCGGGCAATATTCTGTATCTTAAAATACAATCTTTTTCATTAGGAAGTAGTTAAAAAATAACTTATCGGTTTTTAGCGTCTCGGGTGGCCAAAAACAGTTTGGTTGTAAGGTAAGCATTCAGCCGTCAGCTATCAGCTTAAGCGCTACTTGAGATGCTACTTGAGGTGCTATCAGCTAGCAGCTAATGGGCTACGCGCATTAGCTGAATGCTTACTAATCACTTACCAAATAGTCCCTGGATTTTTGGGTTACGGTAATGGATAATAGGAAATTGTCAAGTACCCATTACCCCAGAAGAGATAGGATAAGTAGTCCACCAGATTTGATATTACTCCCTTAATTAAATTACTATAAATTAACAATAAATTAATTAACTATAGCAATCCTAAATGAATTGTGATAATTTTTGATCCCATATTCCCTACTCCCTACTCCCTACTCCCTACTCCCTACTCCCTACTCCCTACTCCCTACTCCCTACTCCCTACTCCCTACTCCCTACTCCCTATTCCCTATTCCCTTTGAATAACTATGTTGGCTTTGCTCCCTCTGATTACCTTCACTGTTTTATTTCTCTTCATCTATCGTTACAATTATTGCTGGCGTAGTTCCCTATTGTGGGCAGCTATTACTTGGGGAGTCTTATTAACCTTTATTACTGAAGTTTTAAGTTTATTTAAGTTAATTACTTGGGGTTGGATCGCGGGAATCTGGGGTTTACTGAGTCTGACGTTGATTTTTGCCTACTTTCGGACTGTTAAACCAGGACGAGTCACCCTCACCCAAGATTCACAACATGGGATTGGGCAAAATGGGATTGGGCAAAGCTCACCCTCCACAAACGGGCAAAACCCAAGGGATAGGAATGACCAAATCTCTGGTTTTTTACTGGTCTTACTTGGAGGTATAGGATTTCTGGTCGCTATCGTAGGCTTAACTGCTATCGTTGCGCCTCCCAACACCTGGGATTCCATGACTTACCACATGAGTCGTGTGCTTCATTGGATGCAGCATCACAGTGTTGCCCATTATCCTACCCATATTCCCAGACAGCTTTACCAAAACCCTTGGG
>NZ_JAAHHZ010000021.1:0-8931 GCF_010672005.1 Moorena sp. SIO4A5
CAGAAAATAACTAATATAAAAATATTGAGTTTATCTTTCATCGAAAACTAATCCCTTAGGTTAACCAACCATAGATTTTATTATAAGCATTACTTATACAAGAACTCTACTTTGATGATTATTTAATAACGCCTCCTACTAATTATAGGATTTGGATTGATAGCGCTTACAGTGATAGGATTTCGAATTCAGTCTTGAATAAGTTATGAACAAAAATGATTAATTTATAAATATTACACTAAATTTTTATAATTGATAGCTATATAGCATTTCTATCTGGGTTGTAAACAAACTTCTTTCCCTAAAAGGCAATAGGCAATAGGCAATAGGCAATAGGCAAAACGCAAAAGGCAAAACGCAAAAGGCAAAAGGGAATAGGCAATAGGCAATAGGCAATAGGCAATAGGCAAAAGGGAATAGGCAAAAGGGAATAGGCATGCTAGCAAGAGTAACCCACCCCTACTGCTCCCAGGAGGGGAAAGAGATACGTAGTTTTATTTTATAAAAAAAAATACCTCCTACGTTTACATATCAAATACAAACGCTATATAAGGTTTCTATATATAAGCAATCAGCTAACTCCCTTAGGGCGTTAGCTGATTGTCCTTGGCTAAATACTTAGGTAATTTTAAATTAGGTAATTGAAATTTTGTATTTTAAATTACGTATTTCACACATAACTTTGCCAACTGGTATCGGTTAGTGGATCAAGCTTCTCCAGGCGATCGAACCCATTGGCATTCATCAGCCAGACACTATTTTGTCCATCGTCGAGATTGCGCCAGAGGATATCATCGAAACCATTATCATCGATGTCGAGGGTGCCATGGATTACCTCCTGACCACTACTGATTGGTGAGGAGATCAACACTGATTCAATGTACTGAGTCCCTTCCATCCTCCAATAGTAAATAGTTTGCTCTTGAGTATTGCGCCAAATAATATCCCCATCACCATCTCCATCCAAGTCTCCCGCTGCCCTCATTTCCCAAATACTAGTGACTGCTTCCGATTGAATCAACACCTCCTCAGCCACAGTGGTGCCATTCATTAACCAGACTTTATTTTCCCCAGTGGAGGTATTGCGCCAGAGAATATCCTGTTGTTGATCACTGTTAAAATCTTCGGTGCCACGAATTTCCCAGTCCAGGTCTGGAGTTGGGGTTATGGACACTGAATTCTCAAACACCGATCCTGCCATCAACCAGATGCCAGTTTCACCAGTAGAGGTATTACGCCAGAGAATATCCTGTTGTTGATCACTGTTGAAATCCCCTGCACCCTGCATCTGCCAGGGACTGTCGGCTGGTTCTGTTGGTGAAGGAATTGTCACGGCTTGAGCTAAGTCGAGACCATCCATCAGCCAAGCACCATTGACTCCGGTCTCCTGATTACGCCAGAAAATAGTCACACTCTCGGTGATCGTGGATTGGTCATTGTCGGTAATGGTGAAAGTGGCACTGGGAGTCTGACCTACTTGATAGTTGGGACTATTCTCAAGGGTAATAATGACAGTTTCTTCCCCTTCTACTAGACCATCGGCGATTGGGGTAAGCTTGAGATCTACTGACTGCTGACCTTCTGGAATAGTAACGGTACCAGTTAGGATGGGCTTGTAATCTGAGGGGCTAGCGGTGCCACTGACCGTGTAAGTTACCTCTAGGCTTTGACTAATGTCTCCGGTGCGGCTGATGGTAATACCACCACTTTTTGGCACAGTTTCGGCTAATGTGCCATTAGTAGGGATAATGGTCAGTTCAGGAACATTAATAACTGGATCAGCTAACGGTGCTGGTGTTATTTCAATAACGTCGATCCGTGCTAGTTCATCGGTTTGATTCCCCAAACTATCCGCCACAGCAGAGATTTCAATCTGATCCCCTGGAGCCAGTGTTACGTTTTCAAAGACGGGATTAGGATTGGATAAACCATCAAATATAGAACCAGTCAACCCGATATAATTACTAGAGCTGGGTGTGTCTATGGGTGGATTGCCCTGTTCTGCTGGGTTTTTATTGAAAATATATCTACTAATTGGGATATTGTTGACACGAAGTGTCAGGGTAGATCGGCCATCTGCTTCATCAAAATGGGCAATATTAAAATTATAGTTACCAGCAGGACCGTCAGCTTCTGTCCAGGTTAAACGAATGAATCCTGGTTCAGTAGTATTGGTTTTGGAAATCTCGATAGCTTGGCCACCGGAAGCAATGTCACTCTCAAAAACTATGTAGTTCTCTAGACTCAGCCTAGTTGTGTCTTCTGCCTCAAATTTTGGCATAATTACTATTATCCTCTACTTTTTAGGGAATAGGGAACAGGGAATAGGGAACAGTATAAAAGAGATCAGAGTAGTTTTTGGGGTTATGGAAAATCAGTATTGGAGTTTATAGTCTATAGCAAAGCGAGTAGGGATTAGGGAGTAGGGATTAGGGAGTAGTGAACAGCAGATATGGGGACAAAAATTATCACACTTACGACACGGATTGCTAACTACAAATTCCTAGATTGGAGCTGAAACTTTTTGTAATCGAAATCTTGTTCACTTTCACTTAACTAACTATATTGCTTATGATTGAACAATAGCTAAAATTAGATTTTTATAGTAATTCTATGACTTGTGATTGATAAGCACAAATAACCATTACTATAGATGACATAATTATGAGTAAATGTCACTATAAAATTACTTACTTTATTAAATCTTTACAGTTTTTTTTCCGGATTCTTTAATAGTCTTCACGTTTAGATCTCTCGTTTAGATCTCTATAGGTTGGTGACAAGAGAAGGAAAACGCCCAAGAGGCAGAGTTCAGGAAGGTAGCAAAACACTATAGACTTTACGGCAGTGTTCAATTGAGTTTGTGTTAAATCCCAGGCTACCGGAATTGATATCTATAAATTATCATAGCTATGAGGTACACAATTTAGATATTTTAGGGAATAGCGGATCTGGTAACAGGGAAAATTTAATAGCGATTTGCTACATCAAGACAGGGAATCAACGTCACTGAAAATGTACCTCATAACTGCGAAAAACGCTAGAATGGGCTGATGTAAGCTATCAGCTATCACCTATCAGCTAATGCCCGTAGCGCATTAGCTGATACCTGACGTTGTTTACTTGATCTTGTGAGCAACAGGCGTTTCTTGCTGCCTTCTTAAAGGCTAATGTCCTACTGATTCTGAGTAATGGGCTGCTGCACACAGTTGAGCATACGCAGAGTAGCAGCAGCGGCATAGTTCCGGCGTGCTTCAGAATTGGGGAAGAAAGCGTTACCCCTTTCGTTTAGGGGAGATGCCACTTGGCAGTAGCCAGACATTTCAGAAATCAGAGCGACAGCCCAGTGACCTTCGGTGTCGGAAAATTGTGTGACTGACCCATTAGAAACGAGTACCCCTGGCTGCCCTTGGAGGCTTTTGGCAAATTCAGCAGCTTTTTTTTGTACTGCCATCAATTCGGCACGAGTTACGGACTTATTTGGTCGAAAGGTGCCATCAGGATAGCCACTAACAATGTTGTTGTCCCTCGCCCATTGAATTTTGGCAGCACTCCAGCGCCCAGCCTCAACATCCTGATAGGGCCGCCCTGATGCTTGAGTGGGGACAGTAATATTAGCACCTGGCAGTTTACCTAAGCCTTCAATGACCATAGACACGAGTTGTTCTCTGGTTAGAAACCCTTGAGGTCTGAAGGTATTGTCCTGAAATCCAGCAATAAATCCCATTGCTACGGCTTTTTCAATTTCTGAGGCATAGACATCATTAGTAATATCCCGAAATTTAGAAGTTTCCCGTGGCGGAAGTGGGGGAAGGTCGGATGGATCACTACTTCCTGTGTTACCTAGGGGTGAATTAGTAGCAAGGTAGACGTGACCTAGCTCTTTGCCATTGAACATTCTCTTGGCAAATTCCCAACCGGGCTGCAGAAAAATTTTCATAAAGCCCTGGCTAATACCACCAGTTCTGCCGATGATGACTTCAGGAGCTTTACGATCAAGACGGTGCTTACCCACTAGCAACAGTTCACCATTACGCTCAACAATGCTGAGGATGTAATCGAGTCCTAAGTCTTCACCAGCCATGCGCATGGAATAGCCATTGCTATCAGTACTGCGTCCGCAAATGCCAGTAAAGTCAAAGTTCAACAGCAGTGGGTCTACGATCACTGGGTTAGTACCACTTTCGCTCCAACAGGCTCGCTTGTTGGATTTTTGCTCTATGATCAGCAGTTGATGAGAATTAGCCCCAAAGGGTTGAGCTACAGCAATAAACTTGCCTTGTTCAACTTGTTTTTGCTCGAAGGTAGCGGCGGAGGTTTGGTTGCCAAGACTGATTGCTGAGAAGGCAGTGGCTAGGGCAACGGTGGCGAAGGTGGCTAGTTTTTGTGGTAATTTTTGTCTTAAAGAATTTTTCATGCTACTTACCTCTCTCTTTCAGCATCTGTACTGAGCTTTTAAGATTTGTCAATTTTAAGACAACTGCTTCAAGCTATAATGATTAACTTTTAGATTAAATGTTTCTGGTTCTAATGGTTTAAGTTTTATTTTTGATTCATGAAATTTGAGCAAAAGTAGCTAAGGATACATAAGCTATCAGCTATCAGCTATCAGCTATCAGCGATTAGGCGCTTTAACTGCACGGGGTCGGATGAGTAAAAGGAGCAGGGTGCATCTCCTAAAAACTGTTTGACCTGGTGGGTGGAATGGGCATCAGGCGTGGAACGGGCATCTTGCCCGTTTCATCCCCAGGCGGATTGTCCCAACACTGGCTACCGAGAAAATGAGGGTGAGTCCGTCCCTGAAGCAGCACTAGCAACTACCTACCGTTGATTAGCTGACGGCTGACAGCTGACGGCTGATAGCTGAACGCGCACGCGTGTTATCCATTCTTATGATTATTCAGTGTAGTACCAAACTGCATGGCTATTGGGTCATCAGTGCCATTGGTTAGGGAAATTCCTTCTTTAGATAAATACGCTTTTGCTAGCAGTATAGCTAGAGAAAATTTATACTCTCCTTCGAGATTTGAAGTTCCTAGTAAACTGCGCCTGATGTGTCCGTCATCGTCAAGTATGGCATCGGCAAAGCCAACTTGTTCGGGGGGTAAGGTGGGTGGTGGATTAATGCTCTTGCCATATTGGTCAGGTAAGGCTTTTTCAATGCCAATCACGGTATTGATAGCCTGAAATGCTGCGACTAACTCAGTGTAACCAGGCTCAACGGGTAAATCTCTGACGATGTCAATACCAATAGCTCTAGGGTTATAGGTTGCTAGTTTTCTCAGCAGTGATGCTAAGTCTCGATCGGGTATGGGATAGGTACCTATGCCTCGGATGTCTTCTTCATTAATACCAACAATCAGAATTCTTTTATCAATAGATTCTTCAGGACGCCAACGGAGAAAACTATCCAGAGCAATCCATTCTAGACTTTGCAGGACGCCAGTGAGGCGAAATAGGATTACTAGTCCGATCACGACTAGTCCTGGCATCAATCCTACCCGCCAGCTTTGAATTTCCTCCTCAGTAAAACGTTTCATGTCTCAATCGATTAGACCGACTTCTCTTGCCCGCTTCTCGGTTTTAATGCGAATATTTTCACCGGGTTTTGGATAAACCCCTAAAACGTCTTGAACTTTAGTCCAATAGTTACGCACCGTGCGCTCGGAGATTTGCATCCGCTGAGCAATGGTTCTATCCTGTAATCCTTCTTCAAAGGCTAAGGTTAGAACGTCTAGCCATTCGGATTTGATTTCCAAGCCATTTCGCATCGCTTTGGGGGTGTAAATCAATCCCTGAAGTGACCAGTCAACTTTAATTAACATTTCTTTCTGGGGCAGGCTTTTATCTACGATGGTAAAGCCTCCTTCGTGTTCATTAATAGCAGGTTTTAAACGGATTAAGGCTTTGATATTAGCGCTTTGAACAACTATATTTAGGGTAGGGTATAGTTTCATTAATGTTTTGAGGAGTTGAATTCCCGTATCGGTTCGGGCAGTATCTCCCTGCTGCTTGGGAATGGAAAGATCGGCAACAACTAAGTCAGGGGATAACCTCTCTACATATTCTTGAGCTATTTGGGCTGTTTTAGCGGTAATAATTTCTGCCTCTGGGTATTGCTTTTGCAGTTGGCTCACGGTTCCCTCGAGAACCGATTCATGGTCGTCAATGACAATAATTTTTGGTTTCATAGTTAAGTCTACTGGTTATAGCGCTAAGGGCAAGGCAATAGGCAATAGGCAATAGGCAATAGGCAATAGGCAATAGGCAATAGGCAATAGGCAATAGCTGATTATAATAGCTTTTGCTGCTTTTATAAATGTCAAACACCCACCTTAATACGTAGTGCTATATTTGTTGTGTTTTTTTTTGAGATGATTTTTAATTTGTTATTTATCATTGTGAATTTACCCTTTTTAATTTTTAATTTTTAATTTTTAATTTTACTGGATACCTTAAGCTAATGTGCATTTAACTTTCAGATCGCGACCCTTGTGCAAAAGCCGGTCTACCATCTCCCTATCCTTACAAGGGTAGGTTTTTTACAAAGCTTGANCTCATAAATGCAATAAACGCTATATGTAGTTTTGGAATCATCTCGTGTTAAATATCAACAAGTTTACCCTAAGGCTTACATAACTGTGCTGCGGAGCATTTTTATTCAGTAAAGAGGAATTAATAATGTTAGAACTATATTTAGACAGTGCCGATGTTGAACAAATAGCACGTTTTCACTCTTGCTTACCAATTAAAGGAATAACAACCAACCCCAGTATTTTGGCTCAAGCCAACATAGGTGTTAATCAACTACTTAAAGAAGTAAATACTATACTAGGGAATGAGGCACGTTTCCACATTCAAGTTATTAGTCAATCTGTAGATGAAATTATCGTTGAAGCTGAGAAAATAACAGCTTTACCCTATGATATTGTGGTTAAAATTCCGGCCACGGAAATAGGTCTGGTGGCAATAAAACAGTTACATCAGAAGCAGATACCTCTATTAGCTACGGCAATTTATACAGTTCAACAAGGTTTTTTAGCTGCACTAGCAGGTGCAGATTATTTAGCTCCTTATGTAAATCGAATTGATGTTTTTGGGGGAAATGGTGTCACAGTTGTGGAGCAACTTCAACAACTTGTCCAACAACAACAGCTAAGTTGTTGTTTATTACCTGCTAGTTTTAAAAATCCCCGTCAAGTTTTAGAGGTATTACAAGCAGGGGTTGGTGCGATTACTTTGCCTGTAGGTATAATGGGACAAATGGTTTCACATCCGGCTATACCTTTGGCCGTTGAACAATTTAATACTGATTGGCAACAAGTCTTTGGTGATAAATTAGCTTTTGAAACTTAATGTGACCTGAGTTTTGGATAATAAAACAGGCAGATAGAGTGACAATACATAAATGGAAGCTAGAGGCATTCAAGGGTGAAGCATATCATGTTCACTTGATAGTAAATTTTTATTCCAACAATAACTTATCTGACTTGATTTCATCCTTTAAATCAGCTAGTAGCAGGATTTTTATGGTAAGCATTCAGCTATCAACTATCAGCGATTAGCGCTACGCCCACGCTACGGGAACAGCTTTTAACTGTAAGCATTCAGCCGTCAGTGGTCAGCCGTCAGCTTTGTGGCACAGGCTTCTAGCCTCTAACGTAAAAGCGATGCAGCGCGGTCTTGGGGGTTTCCCCCATGAGCGACTGCATCAAGACAGAGATTAAACAAATCCTTACCTCTTTTATTCAAAACGGTTTGCTCCTCAAGTAGCGTGGCCATTCGCGTAGCGTGGCCTTTGGCCTTGGCCATTGGCTGATAGCTGATACGCGACACGCTGAATGCTTACTTTTAACTTATGCGCTACGCCCACGCTACGGGAACAGGCAAAGGCCAACGGCTGACCACTGACCACTGACCACTGACGGCTGACAGCTGACAGCTGACAGCTGAATACTTAGATTAATTTCAATAACATCCTAAAGAATCGCGAGTATCAACACGAGTTATAGGATTAGTACCAGAAGCATTTTTGCTTTCGCATAGCTTCCGGTCTTGGTTATAATCCAAAATTGCTTCCTCGAACCAAAATTGCTTTCTCGAAGTCAGCGCCAGTAATATCTGCACCATTAAATTTAGATTTCGAAATGAATGCATATTCAAAGACTGCATCGGTTAAGTCTGCTCCCTTGAAGTTACATACATTAATGAATGCATCGCTAAAATTGGCTCCATGTAGATTAGCATTCGTGAAATCAACTTTGGTAATATCCGCACCTATAAACTTAGCGTTGCTCAAGTTTGCTGACTGTAAATTGACATTGCTAAAAACAAGGTAACTGAAGTCTTGACCGGATTTATCCTGACCGCTTAGATCCTTGTTTTCAAAGTTAGCGTTAATGGTGGCAGCGCTTTGGGCTTGGGCTGGCAGAGGCAACACTAGAATAGTTAGTGCTAGTAGAAAGGCTGCCAGGTGTAGAAAGTACTTAGCGTACTTCATGAATTGCTCTAATCCTCCTTGTGATTAAACGTTGCTGACAAAGGTAACTATATCAATTTTTGTAGGAGTTTTGAAGAGGGGACTATAGGGCAATTTTCAGCAAGGTTTGAGGGACATTGCTTATGGTTTTAAGGCAAGAGGCAATAGGCAAGAGGCAAGAGGCAATAGGCAAGAGGCAATAGGCAAGAGGCAATAGGCAATAGGCAATAGGCAATAGGCAAGAGGCAATAGGCAATAGGCAATAGGCAAGAGGCAATAGGCAAGAGGCAATAGGCAAGAGGCAATAGGCAATAGGCAATAGGCAATAGGCAATAGGCAATAGGCAATAGGCAATAGGCAATAGGCAATAGGCAAGAGGCAATAGCGATGCTTCAAAAAGTAGTATATAAGTTACGGAATTCTGACGTAAGAGCACACATCAGAACTCCAAT
>NZ_JAAHHZ010000210.1:0-8627 GCF_010672005.1 Moorena sp. SIO4A5
TAAAAATAGAGGCCATTCCAACCCCAACCCCAGCAGCCAGGAATAAAGAATAACCGATAGTTATTAAAACTGAAGGTTTTGAAATCGATGAAGAAGAGATTTGCTCTATTGTCTTAGGAATTTTATTATCTGGAATTGCTTCAATTTGAGGAGCTGCTTCAAAATTAGTCATTTTTTTTATATAATTATTAATAAAGTTAATCTAGTCAATTCTAGCAAGTGGGCATTGCTGATTGGTAGAATACTCAGAAATCCCACCGTTTAACCTCCTTTATGATTTATTTTTGGAATTTTGCTGTTTGACCCAGTGGTGCCTTACGGGGCGGGCTTTACCAACCCTGGCTACGAGGTTGAAAATGACGGGGAGCGCCCCTGAAGCACCACTAGCAACTTCCTACCCTACTTTATCTGCCCCCAATCTCCCCATCTCCCCATTTCCCAATCTCCCCATCTCCCCATCTCCCCATTAACTAACCAGTTGACTCAATTGCGGTGGTTGTTACTGTAGGTGACTCTAGTACCAGCCCACTGAAGCTTATTCCTTAAGGTCTGGTAATAGGAATACTGTTCCCTTAGGATAATGAACTTAGCCTGACAATCTGCTCTACGCACGTCCACCCGTTGTCCAGGCCAAATAGAGGTTGCCAGCACACCATCCATCCAGAGTTTAGTGTTTAGCTCATAATCCCCCAAGGGCCAGATACTGACAACAGAACCAGAGGGGAGCACGAAAGGACGACTGGAAAGGCTCATCGGACAAATCGGTGCGACTGCGATCGCTTCAATCGAGTCGTGCAAAATTGGACCATTAGCAGAAACAGTATAGCCAGTGGAACCAGTGGGAGTCCCAACAATTAGTCCATCCCCTTGGTATTGATCCACTACTTCTCCATCAATTTCCATTTCCAAAATTGAGGTAATCATCCGATCGGCAGAGGCAGGTTTAATACACATTTCATTGAGTGCCAAAAAGCGATCGCTAACGGGTGTAATGTCAGTGCGGTTTCCCCCAAACACAGCCCCCTGTAACATCATCCGCCGCTGAACTGCATAGCGGTCTTCTAATAGTCGGTCCCAAACTTGCTCAGTGTCTTTAAATTCTTCGATGGGTTGGGTCAGAAATCCCAGATGACCTCCAACATTTACTGCCAAAATTGGTATTCCTTCCGGAGCCAGATGTCTTGCCGCTGCCAATACTGTCCCATCCCCCCCGAGAACCACTGCCAAATCAATGGCTTCGGTGGCAGAAGCTAAAAAGACTGGGTAGGGATTATCTTTCGCGCCACTCGGTCCGATCAGAACCCTGCACTGGCGTGCTTCCAACTCCCGAGCGCATTTTTCTGCGCAACGTTTTCCTTGGGAGTCTCCAGCTTTGTGAATAATAATGACTTGCTTTAGCTGCACGTTACTGTTCTGGCTTACCCCTAGTGTTCACTGTTATTCTAGAGCGTTCGATTAAGCGTTACCCGATCTTTGCGGGGAAATTGGGGAAATAATTTAATTGTCAAATAAATTTAATTGTCTAAAAGGCGTTTTCTTGATCAAGAAGACTACCAACTTGGGATAACTATAACTAGAGACTGGGTCAAAGAGACTTAGTCAATAGGAGATTAACCCATGACAAACAGGGAACAGGGAACAGGGAGCAGGGAGCAGGGAACAGGGAGCAGGAAGCTTCGGAAAAATCCTGTGTACCTCATTAGGCTATAAACCGCTAGATGGGAGGCGTGACAGGTGTGGTAAGTGTGGGAAGATGGGGCGATGGAGCGATGGGGCGATGAGTAACTAGCTCCTTTTGACTGCCCTGCATCCCTACTCCCTACTCCCTACTCCCTACTCCCATTAACCCAGCAGGAAAGTACCTCTTTTACAGCGCAGCGTAACCAAAGGTGATGTCAAACCGACGACACCAAATTGCTACAGAGCCAAATTCGTTAAGATTCAAGTCGTCAGGAATAGCATAGCGTTGAGCACCACTGAATTGCTTGATTCGGGCGAGGGTTACATAGTCTTGTCCCCGAATTTTACGAGGTACACTGCTGTTCGGATACAGGAGTACATTCACATCGGGCCCACTACCCGTTTTAAAGGATTGATCGAATTCTAGATAGCGTTTACCATTTTCATTGACAATCTTTACATTTCCTTGAGTGCGATGCCCTCGATCAACGGTGATAAAGCTTCCTGTGGCGATAGTAGAGGCTATTCGTTGACTGACCAGAGCATTGTTTAAAGAGTTGTGTTTAACAACAGTTCTTTCTGCTTGCACAGCCGGAGTTGCTGCTGCCATTAACAATACGGATAAACCACCAACAATTAGACGTTTCATAACACTTCCTCCTAGTAATCAAAAATGAATTGAATCATTGCTTTAGTTGCTTAATTATTAGAATGAACTACCATTCTGAAATCACCCTAACGAATAAATGAAAGTTAGATGAGATTTAGAAAAGAAAACTGAAGCACTCAAAACTGACCAACTCAGCCTTAAGCTACTGTAGGGTGGATGAAGGGAAAGAAATGGCGTTGCTGAATCTTTGAATGAACAGGAGTAGAGCGGGCATCCTGCCCGCGCGAAAATAAGCATGAAACTGGCAAGATGCCAGTTCCACACAAGATGCCCATTCTACAGGTGCGACCCAAGGGCGATTTACTCGCCACGAGGCGCGCACCTACTCTTAAAATTATTCCATGATTAAGGAACGCCAAAGGAATTGCCCCGTAACCCATCACCTGGTAGCAGTGATTTATGACCAACAGGTGCGATCGCATCCCTGATCTATAGTAGTCGCCAGGGCAGTTAGGACATGATAAAAGTCTCAAACCTAAGTAAGCGCAAGAGTTTGACTTCGGACTTCGGACTTCGGACTTCGGACTTCGGACTTCTGCTATAACTCCCTGATATCATAACCGATTGTATACTTAACGCCCATGAATCAAAAACGCATCATTGGTCTAACCGGTGGTATTGCTACGGGAAAAACCACTGTATCGAATTACCTGGCTGATACCTACAGGCTACCGATTTTAGATGCGGATATCTATGCCAGAGAAGCGGTACAACCAGATTCACCAATCCTGAAACAGATTTATCAGCGCTACGGTTTACAAGTGCAACAGAGTGAAGGTACCCTGAACCGCAAACGCTTGGGAGAGATAATTTTTAGTAACCCAGCTGAGCGACAGTGGTTAGAGGAACAAATCCATCCTTATGTACGCGATCGCTTTCAATCTGAACTCGATACCTTTCTTGATGCAATAGCGAGTGGGGGAAACCAACGGCAGTCGCTCATGGGGGGAACCCCCAAGACCGCGCTGCCTACCCAAGACCGCGCTGCATCGCTAGTTGCTCCGACAGTCATTTTAGTCATCCCTTTGCTATTTGAAGCTAAGATGACCGATTTAGTGACAGAAACTTGGGTAGTCAGCTGCTCACCAGAACAACAGCTCAGACGGATCCAGAAACGCGATCGCATCTCTAAAGAACAAGCTCAAGCCCGAATCAACAGCCAACTCCCCCTCCAGCAGAAAATAGTACTTGCTGATCTAGTTTTAGATAACTCCTCTACCAAAGAAGCTCTAATCCAACAAGTATCTACTGCCCTTGCTACCAATGGATATCATCGATAATTTTGAATTTTGAATTTTGAATTTTGAATTCTGCATTCTTCATTCTCAATTCTCAATTCTTAATTCTTCATTCTTCATTCTTGCTAACCTAGTTATGGTAAATACGCTTCCAGAGCTTCTGCTGCCAACTGCGTCATACTTTTCCCTTGGTCAGCAGCAGCTTGCTTAAGACGAGCATGGACTTCTTCGGGAATGCTAATTCGACGGCGATTTTTAGCAGTAGAAGATTTCTTAGCTGCTGGCTTGCCATTTGGATTAACTATACCGCTACCTAGCTCATAGTTAGCGGAAAATTCCCGAAGGGCATCAAAGCCAATGCGATCGCAAAAATCCCCAAAACTCTCTTCTGGTTTGCGCTCTTCCCGAAACTGCACAAAAATTGGTTCAAAGAAAGATTCCAGCTCACTTTCTGGCATTTTCTGCACATAGGCTCGTGATAACCGAGTTTGATCTGGTGAAGCTCCCAGCCACACTTGATAAGCCTTTGGTGCGCTACCGACAAATCCCAACTCTGCCATATACGGTCTAGCACAGCCATTGGGACAACCGGTCATTCGGATCACAAAATATTCCTTCTCTAACCCCAATTTGTTCAGCAGTAACCGAATCCGATCAACCATGCCAGGGAGCGCCCGTTCTGATTCCGTAACCGCTAAACCACAGGTAGGTAAAGCTGGACAAGCCATGGAGTAGCGCACTAACGGTTCAATTCCTTCTGGAGTAACTTGAATACCGTGCTGTTCTAGAATCTGATTCAGGGCTTGCTGGTGGGTCGGGTCAATCTCATAGAGAATAATATTGTGGTTAGCAGTAAGCCGCATCGGTAGGGCAAATTTCTCAGTAATTTCCCGCAGAGCTGTTTTGAGTCGGAAATTCCCTTCATCTTTGACCCGACCATTCTCAATCGATATCCCCAGGAATAGCTTTCCGTCTCCTTGTTCGTTCCAACCCAAATAATCTTCGTACTTAAATGGGGGTAAGGGCTTAAACGGTGCCAGGGTTTTACCGAAGTAGCTTTCTACTTTTTCCCGGAACTTATCGACACCCCAATCATTGATTAGGTACTTCATTCTGGCATGACGGCGGTTTACGCGATCGCCATAATCCCGCTGGGTTGCCACAATTGCCTTAACCAAGTCATAGATATCGTCTTTCTCTACATAGCAGATGTGGTCAGCTAGACGAGCAAAGGTTTCTTCTTTATTGTGAGTGCGACCCATACCCCCACCAGCCAGAACATTAAATCCCTCCAGTTCTCCCTGGTCGTTGGTAATTACCACCAACCCCACATCTTGGGTATAGATATCAATCGAGTTATCCCCGGGAACCGTTACGGAACACTTAAACTTCCGGGGCATATAGTGTTCCCCGTAGATTGGTTCCTCTTTGTCCTGGAAAATAGTACCATTACCATTGCGCTGCCGTGCTGCTTTCACCTCCGGAGCTTCCTCAGCACTAATTACCTTTTCCCCATCCAGCCAAATCTCGTAATAGGCACCGGTTTGAGGGGTAAGTAAGTCAGCAATCCGATCAGCATACTCCCAAGCATACTGATACTCTGGTCGATTTTTGTATGGTGCTGGCGCAGCCATAACATTACGGTTGAGGTCTCCACAAGCACCCAAGGTTGACCCCATATTGCGGATAATTGCTGCAATTGTCGCTTTCAAATTCTTCTTGAGAATGCCATGAATCTGAAAACCCTGACGGGTAGTTACTCGTAGGGTATGGTTACCATACTCTTCTGACAACTGCTCTAGAGTCAGATAAAGCTCTGGTGGAATAAATCCTCCAGGATTGCGAGTGCGCAGCATCATCTGATAGTCTTTTTCCTGACCCTTGACCCGGTTATCTCGGTTGTCTTGCTGGTAAGACCCGTGAAACTTAAGAATTTGAATAGCGTCTTCTGTAAAATGAGTGGTATCCTGTAGCAATTCAGTTGCCACCGGCTCACGCAAGAAGTTACTGCGTTCTTTAATTCCTTCAATCTTAGAGGGTTTGCGGGCTTTAGGAGTCTGAGATACAACCATGGGTTCAACGGAGCAAAAAAGATGAATAAGTATAATTCCCGATAAATCGGTCGGGATTACGGTTAATGATTAGATCCTAATACTACCGTTACCGTTGCCCATTGGATCCATAACTTTAGAAATCCTAAAATTTCTCCAAATTCATTCATTGTCGTTCAATGAGATACCGGCAAAGAGGAAAGGAAAGAGTTGAAGGAAGGTTGAAGCTAGTAGATTGGCCAAAGCGAGTAGATGCACAAGAGGATTGTTGTCACCTCAGTTGAAGTATTTGACAGTTAATACTTCATCCTTTATACTTCATCCTTCATGCTTCATCCTTCATGCTTCATCCTTCATCCTTTCCCTTTGACAATAGACATACTAAGTTTAGAAACGATAGCCTGCACCCACTTGAACACTGACAGACTCACCTGAACTATTTTCGTAAGCGTTAAGACCTACCTTAGTATTGCCGTAAACCAAAACATCCTTAGCAATTTGGCTTTCAGCACCCACGCCAAGCACCCAAGCATCTTGATTACCGATGGGTGTATTGTCTCCGTCATCTTCCACAAAAGAGTAACCAACACTAGCAAAAACATTAGTATTTTTAGCTACGCCTAGGTCAAAGGAAACACTAGGAATAATCGCCGTATTGTCATCATTGAAAAGAATATCACCTCTTAGAGAAACTGGAAGCTTTGAAGTTGTTAGACGAGTGGTAATATTACCACCAACATTTTGGTCATTCCCTTGTCCATCACTAGTTACACCGGCGGCCAGACCAACCCCAATGTAGCTAGCATCTGTACCTTTGACGCTGAGATCATCTGCTCCGGGATTAGCGGAAGCCATACTATTTCCTAGTAAAACGGGAGCAATTGTTGTAGCAGCCAAAGTAGAAATGGTGAAAATAGATTTCAGTAAACCTTGCATTGTTTATTTCCTCAAACTAGTTAATTTTTTGTTCCTTTCTCTACAAGTCGTTGGGAATAAACAAAAGGTTCCTCAGGTTATAAAAAAAAATCTAACTACTTGAAAAGCTTGAGATGACTTGAATCTGGCGAATCCGGATATAACTAGAAAAAAATTTGCTTAGTTTTAGACGCCCTAATTAGTTGATACTCTTTAAAAGAGAGTCGGTTTTATCAATTAATTTAATGTCTGTGTTTTGTTAGTGGACTGTTTACTAGGTGTCACAGATTAGACAACTGCGGCGAAGTCTAATCTTGTTTGATACCAACCATGCCATATCCAGCAATGTTATATGCAGCAATGGTAGACAGAGGCACCTGGTAAAAATACTGACGTCGGAACTGTTCCTCCTCAATGGCAGCAAAAAATATTGCGTTCGCGCAGCGTGCGCGTAGCGCAATCGCATCATTTCCAGCAACATTCGTCCGCTCGCGTAGCGTGGCCAACGGCCAATCGGAAGACCACTCCCTCCCATGCCAGCTTATTTGTACCCCGCAGTCCTGGTGGGAAACTTCAAAACCAATCGCTGATAGGGCATTCAGTCCTAACTCAACAGTGCGATCGCTTAAATCTAACTTCTCCTGCAATTGCACCAAAGTAGCCCATTGACCCGTGCGACTGAGGAACTTAGCAATTCCTAGCAACTTTTTCCAGGTGTCTTGGGCAGATAGTTGTTTAGGCCGTGGATATGCGATCGCTAATTGTCGTTCTGCCTGTATCGCTCTCCTACACCATACTTGTAACTCATCCCAACTCGTCGGACACTCATAAACCATTAGAGGAGTTAAACCTTCAACCTGTAACTCTTGTCCCCGACAATCTAAAATCCAATCGAGCTGATTAGAGACCTGTAAACAAGACTGCAAATAATTTTCCTGGCAAGGTTGCACCGCAACGAGGCGCACTTCTGGACGTTTTTCGTAATTATTATAGTCTAATTCCACAACAGCATTACATCTAACTTTAGGGACTTCATCCTGATAATGTCCCCACCAAATACCAGGAAAACCCATACTCGTAGAGTCATCCCAAATTTCAAATTTAGTTTTAATATACTGTACTTTCCGTCCTCTAAAATCCTTAGAGTTACGATTCCAAACCTGCTCAAACCAACAGTTTTTAATCAGCAATTTTGGCACCGGATTACCCATCCCACAAGGTTCCAGGTGTTTCAACTCATCAAATAGTGCTTTGCCCAACTCAGCAACCTTAACCACCAAATCCGCTTCTATAGCTGGCATCATCAAAGCACCCGTAGTCCCTAGTTTTTGTGCCAACTGCTGGTTAATCGCTTCCCTAAATAAACGAATATTATCCACTGGCAAACTCAACCCAGCCGCAAAAGGATGACCTCCGAAGCGATGCAACAGATGAGCTTGGGAATTGACTAATTCATAAAGATCAATATTATTAACAGAACGAGCCGAACCCCGTGCTATACTATAGGAGTGTTTATCTTCTAAACCTGCTTCTCCCAGCTGGCTTTCTCTATCGCTACTTTCAGTACTTAACAAAACTGTACTTAACAAAATCGTCGGGCGTCCGTATTCCTGAGCAATTTGACCAGCCACTAAGCCTAAAACACCAACCGGCCATTGGGGATCCTCTAAGACAATCACATTAGTAGTAGACAGATCAAGTTGGGCAAGTTTATCCTTAACCTGCTTAGTAATATCTTTTTGTAAAGACATGCGGCGGGTATTAGCTAATTCCGTCTCTAAAGCCAGTTGCTCACAACGTTTCTCATCCTTACTAGTGAGTAACTCAACACAAAATGAAGCATCCCCTTGAATTCGACTTACAGCATTAATTCTCGGGCCAAGTCCGAAAGAAATATCAGTCGGGCGATCGCCACTGCGTTTACACAACTCTAACAATCGCGCTATACCAGGACGAGAGCGAGTTTTCAGTTGCTGCTTCAGTTGTTCAATTCCCCGTTGTGCCAGGTAACGACAATCTCCAGATAATTCCACTAAATCCGCAATTAGACCAATTGCCACCAAATCCAGCAAC
>NZ_JAAHHZ010000211.1:0-8560 GCF_010672005.1 Moorena sp. SIO4A5
GGAACAGGGAGTGTGGGAAGTTTGGGGAGATGGGGAGATGGGGAGATGGGAAACATTTTTATAGCGTTTATCATACTGACGAGGTACAGTAAATTTTCGTCTTACACCGACTCCCGATTCCCGACTCCCGACTCCCGACTCCCTACAAGTCAATGGAATAATAATCCAAACTACCAAGTCCTGGACCCTGAGTCCACCGTGAATCAGGTTTCCAAGCACCATTTTCTTCTTCCCGGCGGCGAGTGTAGACAGTAAGCTGATTATCGTTAATTTTCAGTAGATTATATTGCCAGGGATAAGCGGATCGTAGTTCAAAGGTCGGTGCGCTAAAGGTGCCAGCACAAATTCCATGGAGTTTGCGCCCATCTCGGCTGAGGTCGTAAGGGAAAAGGCTGGCTTGGGCTTTGTGGATGTGCCCGTGGAGGAACAAACGGAATCCAGCAACAGCGAGTTGTTGCATGAAGCCTTGGTCGGTAATCCTATCGCTTCCGTCACTATTCAGGGGATGGTGCCAAACGGCTATTTTCAGGCAGTTGACGTAGTCTGGGTTACGGCGAATCTTGGTCAGGGCCTTGCTCAGAGCACCTGGGTGGATGCTAGCACGGGCTCTGAAGTGGTGATCCAGTTGCCAAGCAGAGTTTAGTCCTAGGATCAGCAAGTTTTGCTCTGGGAAATGGTCGATAATGGCTTGCTCGTCATAGTCTAGGGAATAGGCTTGACCTTTGATAGCTTGATAGAATTGGCTGAAGTGGGCAAAGCGTTGTTGGTATTTGGTATCATCTCGAACCCAAATCGCTCGTGGACTTTCTTCGATGTAGTGACCCTCTTCGAGTTTACCTTGGTATTTTTTGCGATCGCGTAAATCATAAGCGTCTTCTGATAGTTCCCAGTTCAGGTCATGGTTACCGGGAACTAGAACAATTTGCTTCGGGTCTAGGGGAAACTCTTGGCGGAAGTTGTGGAGAAACTGTTGTGCGGCCTGGTATTCTTCTGTAGTGGAATAATTAGCGATATCACCCGATAGGATAAGAGCATCAAGGTGAGGGATGTCAAGGTCTTGGGTGAGGTCTTGAGCCAGTTGGTTTGACCAAAGGGTAGCTTGGTCAAGGGTGGTGATGTGGAGGTCCGAGAGGTGGAGGATGTATATGGTTTTAGTGGCAATGAATTTGGGAGGATCGGCTTTGGGAGTGGGTTTGGGACAATAGATTGGGTTGTAGACTTGGTAGCGCTGTTGAATGGCGCTAAGAACATTTATAGTGTCATAAAAATTGATGACATTACTAGTTGCTGCTAAATCTGCCTTGTTAAGGAGATTAATCAGTTTAGTAATAGTGGTTTCTCGAGCAATTTTTCTCAGAGCTTTTCCCGCCATTATCCGTACAGATGACCATTCATCATCAAGACATTTAATTAATGGGTCAATCGGTACTTGTTCACCTATTTTATATAAAGCAAATGCCGCACTAAAACGCACAGCTTTGTGTTCATCATCAAGGCATTTAATTAACGGATAAATGAACCTTTTTTTTCCAATATCTCCTAGAGTGTTTGCTGCAAATATACGCACAACAATATTTGGGTTATTTAGGCATTTCAGCAACTTATTAATTCCTGATTTTTTCCCCATTTTTACCAAAGCAAATGCCGCACTATACTGCACCAAATAGTCGTCATCATCAAGGCATTTAATTAACGGGTCTATCGTGGTTTCTGTCCTCATGTTAGCCAGAGCAGATGCTGCTATTCTCCGGACAATACAGTCGTCATCATCAAGGCATTTAATTAACGGCTGAATTGCCTCTTCTGTACCCATTTCACCCAGAGTTCTTGCCGCCATCCTCCGCACAGATGATTCTGGATAATCCAAATATTCAACTAACGGCTCAATTGCTACTTCTATCCGCATTTTTACCATAGCGAATGCCGCACTTGAATGCACAAAATAATTATCATTATCTAGCCATTTAGTTAACGGATCAATCACTGCTTCTTTCCCTATTTTACCCAGAGCATCTGCTGCACTTGTACGCACAAAATCATTGTGATAATTCAGGCATTTAATTAACGGTTGAATCGCCGCTTCTGTCCTAATTTTACCCAAAGCATCTGCCGCACTTATGCGCACAGATGAGTCCTTATCATCCAGGCATTTAATTAACGGTTTAATCGTGGCTTTTGTCCTAATTTTACCCAGAGCATCGACTGCACTTCTACGGACAGATGAGTCCTTATCATCAAGGCATTTAATTAAGGATTCAATCGTGGCTTCTGTCCCAATTTTGCCCAGAGCATCTACCGCACTTCTACGCACATCTGAATCATCATCATCCTCCTCCAGGCATTTAACTAAAGGGTTAATCGTGGCTTTTCTACCAATTTTACCCAGAGCTTCTGCTGCACTTCTCCGCACAGATGAGTCGTTATCATAAAGGCATTTCATTAAAGGCTCAATCGTGGCTTCTGTGCCAATTTTTTCTAGAGCTTCTGCCGCCCTTATGCGAACAGATGAATCGTCATCATCTAGGAATTTAATTAAACGGTTAATCGTGGCTTTTATTCCAATTTTTTCCAGAGCATATACCGCCATAATACCCACAGAAGAGTCGTCATCATCCAAGCATTTAGTTAACTCAGGTATCGCTCTATCTGATTCAGTTATTCCCAACAGCTCAACCTTAAGTAACTTCGGAATCTCTAACTGAGCCACCAACCCAACAGTCTGCTCCTGAAACTCTGGTTTTACTGCTCCTGCTAATCTCGCTCCCAGTTGCCAATCCACTGCTAATCCTAACCTTACCACCCGCTGGGCTTCGGCTTCATTATCTACCAATTGCAGCATCAAAACCAGAGATTCTGTCCACTTCAAATAATTGAGATAGTTCTGTTGCAACTCCTGATCACTAAGACGTGGTAATTGCTTCAATAAATATTCTGCTGTATAGTATTCTTGGATCAGTTGGTGTCGAAACTCAATCAAATCTCCTGATTGTTGAATCAAGTGATAGTTGAGTAAGTCCTTTAGCCACGTCCTAGCGCGAACATCAGGATCGGTAAAATTATTATGACGTAGATAGTCAGTTAAAATTTCCTGGGCTTTTGTTTTGGGAATAGCAACGGTAATCTCTTTGGGATTATCCCCTGTTGTCATCACAAACCCTAACTGTTGCAGCAGGTCTGGCCAAAATTCTCTTGATTCCTCGGAAACGTTAACATCTTGCTTGATTTTTTCCGAATAGAACTGGGTAAATGAGCGAAACACTAACCCCAGATTGGACGGTATCTCTCCCTTATTTTGAAATAGGGAACATAACATCATCAATAGTAGAGGAGTTTCCCCAAGCTCCCGTAAGCGATTGCCCAATTGGTTAAGCATTTGCTCCCCCTGTTGTGGCAAATACTTTCGGACAAACTCCGACATTTGGGCTGCACTCAAGGGTTGCATTTCCAACTTCTTTTCAATCCCTAAGTCACCACCAACTCCTAAATCCCTAGTGGTGAAAATCATGGGAGTAGTCTTCTGGTATTTCTGCCGAAACTTAGTCAAATCCAGGCGTGCTGCTTCTGACGGTAGCTCGTTTACGCCATCGATCAGTAGCAAGAATTGTCGATCAAACAGTAGTTTTTCGATCTCCTTCGAGTCCAGCGGTTGACCAAGATGGCTTTCTAGGAAATGCTTCACTAACTCCAACACGGATGTCTGGTAATATCGCAGTTCCACCAGTACTGGAATTTTGTCTTGTATCCCTTCATCCCCCAACAATCGCACTAAGGCTGTGGATTTACCGGACCCCGGACGTCCCACCAGTAAAACATGCTCCGCAGCATACTTCCGCAATCCTGCCAGCACAGGCAACCGCTCAGTTTCTTCCCGATTTTCGTCTATTTGTGGCTGCTCGGACTTGATGGTTTGCACCATCAGGTCAAAGTTAAACAGCCCAGGGGTTGCTTGCTGCTCCTTGCGCTTGCGGTCTTCGACATCGGTCAGGGTATAAACGTGCCACCATTGGGCGTACTCTTGACGGATTGATGCTAGATAGGGATCCCAAGTGACCATCTTAAAGGTTGAAGGTTAATTGGTTGAAGGTTGAAGGTTGAAGGTTGAAGGGAACAGGGAGTAGGGAATCGGGAATCGGGAATCGGGAATCGGGAATCGAGAATCGGGAGTGGGAAAATGCGATCGCTAAATGAACTGTAGAATAATCAACTCTATTCTAGACACAAGAAGCTCGTAAACTCTGCCAGGTCTAGTGGCCGGAACCCCAAACCCGACCTTGATCAGAATTCGAGGGATAGCGCTGGGTTCTCAATTATATTTCAGATATCAAAGCAAAATGCTATAGCAATTCTGATACTCATCAGGTAAACAGGATTTCTTCCCGATTCCCGATTCCCGACTCCCGATTCCCGTTCCCCTCCTGGGAGGGGTTAGGGGTGGGTTCCGATTCCCTACTCCCTACTCCCTACTCCCTACTCCCTACTCCCTACTCCCTACTCCCTCTAACAACTGCTATACAATAGAACGGAATTGGCTGATTCAACAGGAGACACTAAGCTAATGCGAATGCTACACACAATGCTGCGAGTCGGCAATCTTGAGGAATCGATCAAGTTTTACTGCGATGTCCTAGGCATGAAGCTGCTCCGTCAGAAGGACTTTCCAGGGGGAAAATTTACCTTAGCATTTGTAGGCTACGGGGATGAATCTGACAACACAGTTATTGAACTAACTTATAACTGGGGGGTTGATCAGTACAACATCGGGGATGCTTTCGGTCATATTGCTCTTGGTGTAGACGATATCTACCAAACCTGCGACCAAATTAAATCTCTTGGTGGTAAGGTAGTGCGGGAGCCAGGACCGATGAAGCACGGTTCAACAGTGATTGCTTTTGTGGAAGACCCGAGTGGATACAAGATTGAACTGATCCAGCGCAAAGATCAGGAGTCTGCCCAGAAACCAGAAGCAACAGCAGTAGCTGGGTAATAACTATCGGGAGTCGGGAGTCGGGAATCGGGAATCGGGAATCGGGAGTCGGAATAAGAAAATTGAATCTAGCTGGTAAGTATGGGAAACCCTATAAAAATGTTTCCCATCTCCCCATCTCCCTATCCTCATAAGGGTAGGTTTTTTACAAAGGGGCGAGTAGGTACTTTGATTGTCTTGATGCAGTCGCTCATGGGGGAAACCCCCAAGACCGCGCTGCATCGCTACGTATAAATTCCTAAAAATATGTATCAAAAGACACACTAGTTGCCGGGATAATTCTCCCCATTTCCCGCTCTTCCCCTCCTGGGAGGGGTTAGGGGTGGGTTCCGATTCCCGACTCCCGATTCCCGACTCCCGATTCCCGACTCCCGACCCAAATGTAAAAAACCTACCCCTGTGAGATCTCCCTATCTCCCCATCTCCCTATCTCCCCATCTCCCCACACTCTTACCCCTGTTCCCTATTCCCTTTGAAAAATGATCCCTCAAGCATCTACAACAAAAGGCTGGGCGAATGCGATCGCAAAACCGGCAACAGAATTTCCGCCTACTGCCCTCCCGGTCATCTCTGGCAAAATCCCAGAAGGGTTGCGAGGTTCTCTGTATAGAAATGGTCCTGCACGGTTAGAGCGAGGTGGTGTACCGGTTGGACATTGGTTTGATGGTGATGGAGCAATTTTAGCAGTACATTTTACCCCTGCTGGTGCCACAGGAGTTTATCGCTACGTCCAAACCTCTGGCTATCAAGCAGAAGCTGCTGCTGAGAAATTACTGTACCCCAACTATGGCATGACAACACCAGGACCAATCTGGAAACGCTGGAGTAAGCCAGTTAAAAATGCTGCCAATACCTCAGTGCTACCATTACCTGATAAATTGTTAGCCCTCTGGGAAGGTGGTCATCCCCATGCCTTAGACCTGCAGACCTTAGAAACCAGAGGCACTGATGACTTATCTGGCCTAGGCAAAGGAGCAAGCTTTTCTGCCCATCCCAAGATTGATCCCAAAACTGGAGAGATTTTCAACTTTGGACTGACCCCTGAACTTAATAGCAGACTCAACATTTACAAGAGCAACTCCACTGGCAAAATTATCCAACAAGGGTCAGTACAGCTAGAGGGTTTCCCCTTCATCCATGATTTTGTCCTCGCAGGGCAGTATCTAGTATTTTTTGTACCCCCAGTGCGAGTGAATTTCCTGAAAGTAGCTCTGGGTTGGTGCAGCTATGGTGATGCTATGGAGTGGCACCCAAATAAGTCAACCCAAATTATTATCGTAGATTGTGACAGCCTTAGTGAAGTCAGTCGCGGTGAAGCTGAACCCTGGTATCAGTGGCACTTCAGCAATGGCTATGTGGAGAAAGATGGCTTGATCGTGATTGATTTTGTCCGTTATGGTGACTTTCAGACCAATCAGTATTTGAAAGAAGTTCCCACTGGTCAAACTAAAACCAAAGCGAAAGGAACCCTGTGGCAAGCCCGACTCAATCCTGACACTGGTCAGGTAGTGCAGTTACAACAGTTGTTCGATAGAAGCTGTGAATTTCCTGTGGTGCCGCAACAGCGAGTAGGACAATTCTCATCTCATACTTATCTATCACTACATCGCGAAGTCGTCGATATTAGTAAAGAATTGCATGGTGCAATTGGATGTTTTGAGCACAAAACTGGCACCTTGATTGTCGCTGATTTAGGGGAAAATCGCTATCCCTCGGAACCCGTTTATGCACCGGATAGCCTGAATCATGACCAGGGTTGGATATTAACAGTTGTGTATGACGGAAATTCTGATACCAGTGAAGTGATGGTATTTAGTAGAAACACCCTAAATCAAGAACCTATATGTCGTCTGGGATTACCAAAGGTTATCCCCTTCAGCTTTCATGGTCAGTGGAAATCCAGGTAGTAATATTTTTAATTTACCTGATAAATTAACCTGAACTGTAGCTATTAATTAATGCAGTATATAGCCATTTTTTTAAGGATAAAGGATTTCAATTTAAACAATCAGAAGTATCTCGTCGTCCGGTTCCTGGAGGACAACTTTCCTCCTCTAAAGCTAGTAATTGCTGTTCAACAGAATCAGACTGGTATCCCTTTCGAAAACTAGACTTACCTAGGTAAAAATTAATACCAACAGTAACTAGTAGAGTAGATAACAAGATATAGCTTTTAAAACCCATTGTGGTGACCTTGCTCAAAGTTTATACTCATTACTTCAAAACTTTCCCAGCAAAATCAGCAAAAAAAGTCAATAAATAGAAAAGGATTGTTTATAAGATAAAATCAACGTTTTTTTGCTAAAACAAATAATTGATTAACTTATTTTTATAAAAATTAAAACGATAATTTTAGGGATATTTGAAATAGTTTAAAAGTTAAAATACGTGTATTTACGGATACTATTAAATAGTTAAACCAGGTAAAGTAAGCATAAAAAAATCTGGTTAATATAGCGTTTATCAGAGTAATGAAATACACAGGATTTGTTCCCTACGCCCTACTCCGAAGCTCCCTGCTCCCTACGCCCTACTCCCTGCTGCCTTTGATAAATTCTATAGATAAATTCACCTTTGCCATAGGGATCAGAAAAAGGAGTAGGTTTGAAAATTTATAATTAGAGGAGATCCCCTGATCCAATCCTTAGCTGTTTAACGTAAGATGACCTCATTTCCCCGCCGCTACCATATCACCACCTTTGGCTGCCAGATGAACAAAGCCGACTCCGAGCGGATGGCTGGCATCCTGGAGGATATGGGCTTCCAGTGGTCAGAAAATCCCAACGAGGCTGACTTAATTCTCTACAACACCTGCACGATTCGAGATAATGCTGAGCAAAAGGTTTATTCCTACCTAGGAAGACAGGCAAAGCGCAAACACCAACAACCAGACCTGACCCTGGTAGTAGCGGGTTGTGTGGCACAACAGGAGGGAGAAGCACTGCTGCGGCGAGTTCCAGAAGTTGACTTAGTCATGGGACCGCAACACGCCAATCGTTTGGGGGATTTGCTAGACCAGGTATTTGATGGCAACCAGCTAGTTGCTACAGAACCAATTCATATTGTTGAAGACATCACTAAACCAAGACGGGACAGCAGCATTAGCGCCTGGGTAAATATAATTTATGGGTGTAACGAACGCTGCACCTACTGTGTAGTCCCCAATGTCCGAGGTTTAGAGCAATCCCGTACCCCAGAAGCAATTCGGGCAGAAATGGAGGAGTTAGGACGGCAAGGGTATAAGGAAGTCACCCTGTTGGGACAAAATATTGATGCTTACGGACGTGACTTACCAGGAGTGACTGAATCGGGGCGGCATCAGCACACCTTGACAGATTTACTGTATTATGTTTCCAATGTCCCAGGGATTGAGCGGCTCCGTTTTGCTACCAGTCACCCACGCTACTTTACAGAACGGCTAATCCGCGCTTGTCACGAGTTGCCGGAAGTGTGCGAACATTTCCACATTCCCTTCCAATCTGGGGATAACGATATTCTCAAAGCTATGGCACGGGGCTATACCCACCAGAAATATCGCCGTATTATTAATACCATTCGGGACTATATGCCCGATGC
>NZ_JAAHHZ010000212.1:0-1770 GCF_010672005.1 Moorena sp. SIO4A5
GGTCGTGGGGCGCACTCATCAAGCAGGATTCGCATAGGCTGTCAGCATTTCCTTTGCCAATTCAAGGGCTGCGATCGCATGCTCACGGCTAACACTGGGAAAATGCTCTAAGAATTCGTCGAGTGGATCCCCTGCTTTGAGATAATCGAGCAAAGTTTTTATTGGCACACGAGTTCCAACAAAAACAGGGGTTCCTCCCAGGATGTCAGGGTCGCTATGAATAACACGGGCTGCGGTTTTCATGTCCGTTATTCCGTATACTAGGAGTTTCTCTAATTTTAGCCTACCGCTAACTGCTCCGAACTTATTTAATCTGAATTGATATCCTCATCTTGTTTGCTGGCAATGGTGATAGCCTGCTAACTGGCGGTGATGACGCCGATCAGTTTTGGATTGCGGCGGCGGCTTTTCCCAGCACTGCTAACACCATTACTGACTTTGAGTTGGATGTTGATGTACTGGTGATGAGCGGTCTAGGGGTCACCTTTGAAGATATTGCGATCGCTCAAAATCAGGATAATATTTTAACCAGTACTTTAGGTCAAGACTTGGCTGTTCTGAAGGAAGTTCAGGGCAGTGCTCTTGAGAGCGATAATTTTCTTTTCCTGTAAACAAAAAAAAGAACGGGAGGTAGTATTTTCCGGAATCCTGATTCCTTGACTGTAGTTTACAGTAGGACGCGAGGCAACATTCACGCTAACCATAAGTAGACAGCGTAAAGTGGTTGGTGTAAACCTGTTATTAGCTTGGTTCGTCGTTGATTCAATAATTCCCTATTTCCACTGATGTCGCTACTCAGTTTGGAAGGAATACTGGTGAAAATTAGAGCAATTCTCTAAACTAAACATATTGAGGAATAGTGATATGGATGAAGTGGTTAGAAAGGTTGCTGCACTAGGCTTACCTGGTGTGATACTTCTGATTGCGATGGCAACAACGGGATTCACTGGAGCAGCAGCGATCACAGCGGCTTTGGCAATGTTAGGTCCATTCGGAATGATCGGAGGCATTGCTTTCCTTGGGGTGGTGGGAATAGCTGCTGATGGCTTATCGAAATTCGGACTTGAAGCGTTACTGGTTGGAATATATAAACAGCGCCAACAAGAAGGAGAATCTAAAGCATCTCTCTGTAAAGAGATTGAACGGTTAATGGTTTCTGCTGATTTGAAACGCAAACTCAAAGAAGAATTATAGACTGTTTCTAAAGTAAATATTATTGGTGGGTTACGGGGGACAGCTCTGTTAACAGGTGAGCTTTTAAAGTCCTCGCCGCCTAACCCACCCTACGTGGCTGATTTAAGCAAAGTTTAACAAACAGTCTCTTAGGTATTTCAAAATAAGATGCGTTTCCACTGTTATTTCCACTGATTTCGTTACTCAGTTTGGAGGGAATACTGGTGAACATTATATCAACTTTATAAGCTAACAATATTGAGGTATAGTGATATGGATGAAGTGGTTAGAAAGGTTGCTGCACTAGGCTTACCTGGTGTGATACTTCTGATTGCTATGGCAACAACGGGATTTACTGGAGCAGCAGCGATCACAGCGGCTTTGGCAATGTTAGGTCCATTCGGAATGATCGGAGGCATTGCTTTCCTTGGGGTTGTGGGAATAGCTGCTGATGGCTTATCGAAATTCGGACTTGAAGCGTTACTGGTTGGAATATATAAACAGCGCCAACAAGAAGGAGAATCTAAAGCATCTCTCTGTAAAGAGATTGAACGGTTAATGGTTTCTGCTGATTTGAAACGCAAACTCAAAGAAGAA
>NZ_JAAHHZ010000212.1:1870-8541 GCF_010672005.1 Moorena sp. SIO4A5
ACTTGAAGCGTTACTGGTTGGAATATATAAACAGCGCCAACAAGAAGGAGAATCTAAAGCATCTCTCTGTAAAGAGATTGAACGGTTAATGGTTTCTGCTGATTTGAAACGCAAACTCAAAGAAGAAGTGAATAATGGTAAATCTTCGGTTGAGGATAGGCGGGCATCGAAGTCATCATCTTATGATAATATAGGTAAAAATAAATATAAAGGTGATTTAAAACGCAAAGTCAAAGCAGAAGTTAATAATGGTAAATCTTCGGTTGAGGATAGCCGTGCATCGAAACAGGATATTGATGAACAGTTAGATGCAATTGATAACATGAAGGGGAGGGAGTTTGAAGAATATCTGGCTAAATTATTTAAGCAACTGGGCTACCAAGTGAGTAGCACTAAGGCAAGTGGGGATTATGGAGCCGATCTGGTAATTCAAAAAGGGGAGATCAAGGCTGTTGTTCAAGCCAAGAGACAACAAGGTAGCGTAGGGATTAAGGCCATTCAGGAAGTAACAGGGGCAATTGGCTATTATCAGGCGAACCTGGGACTAGTTATCACTAATAGTAAGTTTACAGAAAATGCCAAAGAACTGGCAGCTAGTAATCAAATTGAGCTTTTTGAGAGGGATGATTTGAAAAAATTAATTAAAAAAGTATATAGTGCAGGGTAAACCCATTTAATTTTTTTAATATTATATATAATAAAAACGTAAGCATATGCGCTACGCGCAGGCTACGCCAACAGCATATGCGCTACGCGCACGCTACGGGAACAGCTAATGCTTACCTTGCTTTTGCTTAAGGGAGTATGTTCACAATTCAAATAAAAAAGTTATATCATGTCAGGATAATTACCCTTAATAAAAATCTCCCCCATCTCCCCATCTTCCCCTCCTGGGAGGGGTTAGGGGTGGGTTCCCATCTCCCCATCTCCCCACACTCTCCATTAATTATGGGTATTCAACCAAACTTGATATTACTTGTGTACTGGACAACGAGAGCTTGCCTTAATCCTCTTTAACCTGTTGCTCAATCATGACTAATTCAGCAACAGCATTACGGGTACTTGTTGCCATCCACAAAAAAGCGTTCGCGTAGCGTGGCCAAAGGCCAATCGCTACCCCTGTCCGAAGGCTATTGTTCTTCACGATTACGTTCACACCCCAGCAGACTCTTTATAAAAATTGGTGTTCAAGTATATTACCTGAAGGGGTGACCAAGATTGGCAGTTGCGGGAAGTAATATTGTAAACATTGATGGGAAGATGGGGAGATGGGGAGAGAGTCAATTGAGGCAATTGCAAGTTGTCAACCGATGCTACCAGATTTGATATAATCCCCCCAACAGTTCTTGAGTTCACTTACCTGCACCTACTTACAACCTGCAACCTGCAACCTGCAACCTCGAACCTGCAACCTACAACCTCGAACCTTCAACCTTCAACCTTTACCATTGATTGGGCTTGGTAGCGGATATTAGCTTGTTTCAACCGATTGAGGGCTTCACCCAAGCGATCGCATTCCGCAATCAAACTAATCCGCACATACCCTTCACCCCCGATACCAAAAGCATTTCCTGGGGTGAGGACTACTCCAGTTTGCTGCAAAACATTCAGAGCAAAATCCGTTGAACCTACCCCTACTGGGCAAGGAACCCACAGATACATAGTTGCCTTGGATTTAGGAATCTGCCAACCCAACTCTCCCAAACCCTCAATCATGAAATCTCGGCGGCGGCGGTAACGGTTTTGGACGTCTTGAAGGTAAACATCTGACAGTTGCAAGGCCGCTTCAGCAGCAGTTTGTAAGGCAGCAAAGATGCCATAGTCCAGATTAGTTTTTAAGGTACGCAACCCTTGAATAATGCGGCTATTCCCCACTACAAAGCCAACGCGCCAGCCAGCCATATTATAAGTTTTGGATAGGGTATGGAATTCTACCCCAATATCTTTAGCGCCAGTAATTTCCAGCAAACTAGTAGGCTGATAGCCATCAAATGCTAATTCGGCGTAACATAAGTCATGTACCAGCAGAATTGAGTACCGACGGGCAAACGCAACAATTTCTTCAAAAAACTCCCTTGGGGCGGTAGCGGTGGTTGGATTACTTGGATAGTTAAAATAGAGGATCTTAGCTCGTTGGGCAACCTGATCCGGAATCGCCCCTAAATCAATCAGCCAATCATTTTCCGGTTTCAAAACCAAACTGTGAATTTCCCCCCCAGCAATCAACGGACCCCGGAAGTGTACTGGATAAGCAGGAGAAGGTACTAAAATCAAATCTCCCGGATTCACATAGGCTAAGGCTAGGTGAGCTAGTCCTTCCTTAGACCCTAACAGAGGTAAAGCTTCACTGTCTGGGTCTAGCTCCACATCATAGCGGCGGTGATACCAATTCGTAATTGCCCGACGGAAACTAGCAGTCCCCTCAAACGGAGGATAACCGTGGTTAGCGGGATTTTTTAAGGCTGCGATCGCTGCTTCGATCACCGGCTGGGGTGCTGAACCATCAGGATTACCCATCCCTAAGTCTATCAAATCTAGCCCTTGCTCACGGGCTCTTGCTTTTAATTCATCTAAACGAGCAAATACATAGGGAGGGAGTGCGCTTAGTCGTTGTGCTGGGGTAATCAAATCTACCATCATCAGTGTCAGGTTTGGAAGTTAGCCGGTTGAAGGTCAAGACCTATAATTTTTGACTTTGGCCAAAAGGCCACGCTACGGGAAGGAGTTGAGAGCCAGTGTATGGGAAAATGCTAGTAATATTAAAGGTTATCAGGTTTGAGCTCAAAATCTGCAACCGGCAACCTTCAAAATTTTTGAATTAAGAATTAAGAATTAAGAATTAAGAATTAATTCTGCATTCTGACAGACAACCTACCCTACACCGAATACGGGGCGAACAACCGGCAACCGGCAACCTGACAAGGTGGAACCTACACTACACCGAATACGGGGCGAACAACATTGTTGAATGAAGAATGTGTAATTCTTCATTCTTCATTCTTCATTCTTCATTCTTCATTCTTCATTCTTCATTCTTCATTCTTCATTCTTCATTCTTCATTCTTCATTCTGACAGACAACCTTGGCCTTTGGCCACGCTACGCGAACAACCTTCAACCGTTGAGGTTGTCAAACTTAACTGCTGACGACTCCCCTCAACTATTACCCTAGTAGAAACCATTGCTGCCATCAGCTGTTCTGGAAGCACCTTAAACGGTAGCCGATGAATATCAGAATTTTCCCCACAGGCAATCTCAGCTGCTTTCTGTAACTGAGCCAAGGTAATCGACCCCAATCCCAGGTCTTGGAGAGTTTGGGGCAAACCAAGCTCACCATAAAACTTCAGCAACTGTTGCCGTGCTGATGCTGCCAGTTGGTTCCCCTGAAGCATTTCTTCCAAACGCAGCTGCACCAAAATGCCATAAGCCACCTTTTCACCATGTAAAGAATCGTGAGCTGCTGGTATATGAGTTAAACCATTATGTACAGCATGGGCAGCAACAGTACGACATCGAGCTCCACCCAAGCCCCCAATCACACCAGCCAGTAAAACTGTTGCATCGACAACTTCCCGCCAAACCTCACTACCAGGTTGGGTTAGAGCATCAACCGACTTTTGGAACAAAATATCTCGCAATACCCTTGCCTGTTGGACAGCCGCAATAATTAGAGTATCTGTAGCGCTACCACTACTAACTGAAGCTTCGTACCACTTCGCTAAGGCATCACCAATTCCGGCAACTAGGGTACGTTGGGGCGCTGTCTGAATCAAGCTGTAATCAAGTACTAATAAATCTGGGCAACGGTCAAGTCCAACATCATACAGGAAAGCCCCCTGGTCAGAATAGATATTAGATAGAGCAGTCCAAGCAGCACAGGTAGCAGCAGAGGTGGGTACAGTGACTACAGGTAACTGGCACTGGTGCGCTAGGATTTTAGCAATATCCAACGCCTTACCACCACCAATCCCAATAATTAAGTCAGATTGATGAGCAGCAACGGCTTCTGAGAGTTTAGCTAAAGACTTCTCACTACAATCAGGACTGTAGGATGCGCATTCATAACTGAGTTGATGCTGTTCCAAAACCGATTCCAGTGATGAGGCTAGGGTAGCCAGAGTATGCTGGCCTCCTACAATCAAAGGACGATTTCCCAGCCGTGCGATCGCATTTCCTGAGTCTTCCAACGGACAACGCAGTACTTGAGTCGGTGCCACGTTTAGGGAAAGCAAGGAGGTAGGTGCTTGTTTGGTCATGCCTGTAGCCCAAATAAACTTTTGGTTTAGTAAGGTGAGTAATGACCTTACTGGGTGATAGGTCTTTTATTATACATTTTGCCAAACTTAGAGGGGTTAGGGATTAGGTCTAGCCTTGGCTGACAACCTTAAACCTGCAACCTTTAACCTTCAACCTTGGCCAAAAGGCCACGCAATCGCGTTCAACCTTCAACCTTTAAACCTTTAAACCTGCAACCTGCAACCTGCAACCTTCAACCTTTAACATTTAACCTTGGCCAAAAGGCCACGCAATCGCGTTCAATTTGACTTAGCTCAGAAACAGTTTACGCTCCGCTTCTCTGCGTTTGCTCAAGCCTAATAGGACTCGACCACCACCCTTGTTCCAACGAAGAAACTCATTGGCCGCCCCTTGAACATCACCCTGATTCAACTTACGTAACAATGTAGAGCGCCTAAACGCTGTTGGTCCTATATTGAACACAAAGCTAACTAGAGCAGAGAATTGATTATCAGTCAGTGATACTTTGACAAGATTACTCACCGTAGATTCAGAACTTTCTAAATCTTGTCTGAGCAATTTTTCCGCTTGCTCAACAGTGATGATATCTCCTATGCGAACACCAGCCGTATGACCCCATCCAATAGTAGGAATTCCCACCGGATCGATATAAGCTTCTACTCTGCCATCGGGGCACCTTTTATGGAGTCCTTCAAACTCTTTAACAAGATCTAAACCAGCTTGGTTAATGTTTCTATCGGTACCTGGTGGCAACTCTGGTGTTACTTTATTGATGATAGCATCAAAGTAAAACTGAGCCGTTTGAGGACCAATAATTCCTCTGACAGCTCCAGTATTCCCAAGTTTGTTAGCATCTTTAAACTTATTGACTCCTGCCTCAGACAAGTCCAAGCCGCATTCTTTACACAGTTCAATAAAATTTTCTAAAATTATAGGGCTAATAACGTCTTCTACCTCCAATTCCATTAATTCTTGGAGTTTACTAACCTGAGGCACTGGCAGGTTGACTATAATGTCAAGTGCATAGCGTTCTTCTACAGAAAGGCTATCGGTGTTGATGTCTTTAATAGTTAGAGCTGACATAGTTAGATGACTTATAAAATAAACGTAACGTTATTGGCGATAAAATCTGCTTTACTAATTATTCTATCCCTAATTTTTATTGGGAAAGGTTAAGGGTAAATTAGTAATTCGCAATTGGTAATGGGTCAAAATAAGCGACAAACCAGATTTTAAGATACAAGAGTCTCCCAGGAAAAAAATCCCATGAGTTGACTCTGTTTCTTGACTAAGCTCATAGCTGACTGCTTACTCAACCACTAGGGTTTTGAGTTACTAAGTTAGTCTTCAGCGTGAGTTTTCGCTTTTACGTTAATTGTGATAAGTTTGAAACAAAAATTTACAAAACGAGTAATTCCCCTTTCCCGTCTCTTGGTGCGCGTTCCCGTGGGCGACAGATTATTAAGGGTAATTATCCGGAGATGATATGACAAGCCGAGCCAAACCTTGATTTAGCTTGATTTAGATCTAGGGTGAGTTAAAGGGGTTAAAGTGATCGAAAAAATTGCGAAAAATTAATCTTGATAATAACTAACTTAGGTGAAGTCGCCTGTGAGCAAGGACTTCACCTAAGAGAAATGGGATGCGGTGACAATTGCCTCCACAACCAAATTTATAGTGAAAAAAATCGGTCTATTATCAGAGTGGGAGAGTTTGAGAGGGAAAAGAATACCCCGTCCTATTAGGTCTTAAAGTTACCGTAAGGATAGGGTCGCCTTTATGGTTAGTCGGCTATTCATAAAAGGGTTAAAACTTTTTGATTAAGGCTCCACTATCCTAAGGTTTCGTCTCTGAGGATGAATTTTTACTCTCAAATAGTGTTAATATAAAAAGTAAGGGTCTCAAAAACTGGGTATTGACCCTACTCAGCTACCGACCGTGCGGGGGAAAGTTACGCCCAGGTCGATAACAGCCAATTAGGTTGTGCAAAGGATACCCCATTCCTGCGACGGATGGGGAAGTTCAATGGTCAATCTACCGATTCTAAAGGTGCGCTTGACCTTGGCGAATTAAATTCGCCAGAGGTCGCACCTAAAGGTATTGTAGGGATTGACACCTGTGGTAGGTGTATTTTTTCAACTGTTGGAGTGTAACCCAGCCATTGTAGGGACTGTTGGGCAAACTGTTGAGGACAACCGCTGACCCCAAAGCGAGTTGGTCTTGCCTCACCAGTATTCTTCCCTCCAATTAAATCCAGTTCTTGAGCAGCAGCAGCAACAACGTATTTCGCTGGGTCTACCAATTTAACGTCTGGGGGTAATATTTCCCGCAGGATCGGTTCTAGATGGGGATAATGAGTACAGCCATAAACTAGGGTATCGATTTGGGCTGCTAGCAAAGGTTCTAGGTACTGCC